>CAYSPQ010000008.1:0-15176 GCA_964432965.1 uncultured Desulfohalobiaceae bacterium | reverse complement strand
TTATAGAACCGAGCCAGGTAATCACCGGAATGCATCTCCATGGCCCTATCCAAGTGGAGCGAGGCCTGGTCAAATCGTCCCATGGCAAAATGAAACCTGCCCAGCTCCCTCTGCCAAAGGAAGCTGTCCTCGGCGCAAGAGTCTTCCTCAATCAGCATCTCGCGGGCCAGTTGCATTTCATTGCCGCGAGAGGCCACTATTCCCTGCCCCAGACGGGTCAAACAAGACTCGAGCTCCCTGTTCTCCAGGTAATTCCTGGCCGAGCGCGGATCGGAGTAGCGAGACCAGAGCAGAACCTGCACCTGCTGAAAGGACAGGGAGTCAGGTGTATCCAGTTTGTCCTGGCGCTGCATTCTAAGTGCCATGTCCCGGATATAGTCTATTCTGTCCTCCACACCGGGATGGGTGGACATGTAGGGCGGTGGACTGCCGGCTCCGCTCATCCTCTTTTGTCTTTGAATACGCTGAAAGGCTCCCACCTTGGCCTCCGGATCATAGCCGGCTCCAGCCAGATACTGCAGACCCAGATGGTCCGCTTCCCGTTCGTCGTCTCGGCTGTATTTCAGCGCGGCAGCCTGTCCTCCCGCCATGGAGCCGACCGCCAGAGCTTGACCCAGCTCCGCTCCTCCGGCCCCGCTCAGCATAACTCCAGCTAGCACGCCAGCCATGGTCAGAAGATTGATTGTGGGTTGCCTTTCGATATTGGCTGCCAAATGCCGCTCCGTCACATGGGCAAGCTCGTGGGCCATAACCGCCGCCAATTCGGCTTCGCTTTGCATGGCCTTGATTAGACCGCTGTGAACATAGATATTGCCTGCGGGAGCAGCAAAGGCATTTACCGAGTCATCGGCAATTACGAAAACCTCGATCTCAAAGGGCTGGGAAGGAGCAGCTGCTTTCAAACGCTGCATGATCCCCTCGACGTGCTCAGTGACCACTGGATCACGGATCAAATCAAGGCGGGAGTGCATCAAGGCATTGAAGCGATCGCCAAGGGCTATCTCGTCTTCGATGGTAAAATCGCCAAAGGCGGCAGAAGAGGGCAAGGGGGCGGCCTTGCAGAAGACAAGGAGGGAAAGCAGGCAAACCAAGACTTTTGTGCTCCATTTGAGCAAAAACATCTCCTCCTACTTGTTCATCATATCCAGAAATTCCTGATTGCTTTTGGTTCCCTTCATTTTATCCAACAGGAACTCCATGCTGTCAACTGAATTCATCGTGGCCAGAACCTTGCGCAGAATCCAAACCCTGTTCAGCACTTGCTCGGAAAGAAGATACTCTTCCTTCCTGGTCCCGGAACGGCTGACGTCGATAGCGGGAAACACCCTTCTCTCCGCCAGGTGTCTGTCCAGAAAAACTTCCATATTTCCGGTGCCCTTGAATTCCTCAAAAATCACCTCGTCCATCCGGGAACCGGTGTCGATCAATGCAGTGGCGCAAATAGTCAAACTGCCCCCTTCCTCGATATTACGGGCAGCCCCGAAAAAGCGCTTGGGTCTTTGCAGGGCATTGGCGTCCAAGCCTCCGGAAAGAATACGGCCGGAGGAGGGTGTCACGGCATTAAAGGCCCTGCCCAGCCTGGTAATGCTATCCAGCAGGATAACCACGTCGTATCCCCTCTCCACCAAGCGCTTGGCCTTCTCGCTGACCATATCTGCAACCTGAACATGACGGTGTGGCGGCTCATCAAAGGTGGAGCTTATCACTTCACCGTCCACTGTGCGCTCCATGTCAGTCACTTCTTCCGGCCTCTCGTCTATAAGCAGGACTATGAGATAGGCATCGGGGTGATTGACCATGATGGAGTTGGCGATTGTCTGCAACAGCATGGTCTTGCCTGTCTTGGGAGGGGAAACGATCAGCCCACGCTGTCCTTTTCCTATGGGAGCAATCAAGTCCAGGATCCTGGAGGAGTAGTTTTCCTTGCCGTTTTCCAGTATGAATTTTTCGTTCGGATAGATAGGGGTGAGATTATCGAAGAGGACCAGCTTCTTGGATTCCTCCGGGGTGGAGTAACCCACCCTTTGCACCTTTAGCAGGGCAAAATAGCGCTCTCCTTCCTTGGGGGGACGGATCTGCCCGTAAACCACATCCCCCTTGCGTAGGCCGAATTTTCTTATTTGTGAAGGCGAGACGTAAATATCATCGGGACCAGGCATATAATTGTACATAGGAGAACGTAGAAAGCCGAAGCCGTCGGGAAGTATCTCCAGCACTCCCTCCCCGAAGATGTCTCCGTTTTGCAAGGAATAGGCTTGCAAAATGGAGAATATCAGTTCCTGCTTTCGAAGCGAGCTCGGATTTTCCACATTGTAAGTGGAGGCCAGCTCCATGAGCTCCTTCATGGACTTCTTTTTCATGTCAGAGAGGTTCATGGTTACTGTGGTCATACTTCGTTCCTCAACAACTTTACGGTTCCCTGAAACAACGGCCAATCTATTCCATAGCCAGGGGATGGATCAGCTTTCGCTTACACGATGGATTCAAACTCGTCGTACATTAAGCATGCTCCGGAACCCGGTCATAACGGATTACGAAAATGAGTGCAGGGATCGTGGGGTGAAAAGCTTGCTCTTTTTCTTAAGCGGGCAAGGACTGGGGCCTGCAAAGCCAATTTACTAAGTTCAATGTCTGTTGTCCAAGATCCCGCTGAAAATACTTGCTATCTGTCTCTCTATGTCCTCTTTCTCTTGTTGCAGCGCAAAGGAAAGCTCTGTAGTAAAAAGGCCCATAGCTTGCTCCATGAGCCTGCGCTCTCCGAAAGACAGTTCCTTGTTCTGGGAAATAAGAATCAGCTCTTTCAGCACGTAAGCCACATCCGCCAAATCGTTACTCTTGAGCTTTTCCGAATATTCCTTGTAACGCCGGTTCCAGTTGAGCCCCGCGTACCCTTTGAAATCGGACCAGTCCTTAAGGGAATCTAGAACGCGCTGGCCGTAATCCGGCCCACAGACATTCCTCAAGCCTATTCTGTCGGCATTGGTCACAGGCACCAGCAACGTAGCATTATTGCTAAGAACTCTCACCACGTAGAAATCGCCCTTCACTCCGCCCACCTCATGGGTCTGAATATCCTCAACCCGACCCACGCCTTGAGCCGGATATACTACGAGCTGTTCCCTGTAAAACAAAACCAACCTCATTTCAATCAGGCAGAACTGCCCAGCAAATTCAGTAAAGCCCGATTTTGCTATTGCGGAGTGAAGATCAACTGCGAAGTAGCAGTTCCCTTTCTTGCTAGCTCGCACCCGGAAATCCTTCTTTTCCAATGCGAACTAGGCAAAGGAATGGTAGTCAAGGCAGTGAATTCGCTGCATGGCCCGATCCATTCCCTGACTGCAGAATAGCCTCACACCTTCTGCGGCTACTGTGTATATTTCCGGAAGGATCTTTTTCTCCTCGGGAAGAAAGGTAGAAAGCACGAAATCAGTGGGGGGATACTCACGCCTCTCTGGACGATCTATGCCCAGACGTAGCCGATAGAATTCTTTGCTCCCCAATCGATTTGCTATGGAGCGAAGACCATTGTGGCCTGCCAATCCGGAATCAAACTTGAATCGCATCTTTCCGAAGGCCAAATCCAGCTCATCGTGAGCCACCAGCATTTGTCCAGGCGAAATTTCGAATTTCCGGCTCAAATGGGCTACTGGATCTCCACTGCGATTCATGTAGCTCAAAGGCAGCACGACCAACCACATTGCGTTAATATCAAAGCGCAAGGCAAAGAGCTCGTAAGCCCTTTTCTTCTCTATGCGGCTGACTTCGCCCCTATCTTCTCCCTGTTTCAGCAGGGTGCTGACCACAGCGGCACCGAAATTATGACGCGTGTTTGAATAGCGCCGGCCTGGATTGCCCAGGCCGACTATCAGACCGGTATATTGCATCGCCAAGTCAAAAGGACCTACCAGATATAAGCACGCTGAAACGGCGGACTTGAAGCAGGTGCAGCACCAGAAAGCGACCCGCAACTCGAATCAAGCAGGTTTGCCTCCGGAAGCTAAAGCTAGGGAGCCTCGATGTGAACGAGCAACAGGCTTTCACTGGTTTCCTGCACGGTGACCCCCTCGGGCAAACTGACTTCGTGATGATAAAGGTTGTCCCCTATATCCATATCGCTCACATCGACTTCTATCCGAGTGGGTATGCTTTCCGGAAGACAGGACACAGGCACGTTTTCCCTGTAAACCTGGAACTTGCCGCCCTTGTCCACACCTTGGGACTTGCCCGTAAATTCCAGGGGGACCTCGAGATTGACCTCTTGACTGAGATCAACGCCCACAAAATCAATGTGTTCAATCAAGCCTTTCACGGGATGAAATTGAATCTCCTGGATCAGGGCAGGCTTGCTTGAGCTGGTTTGATCGGACTTTCGGATTTGCAGATATATCACGCGATTTTGGGCCTTGGTATAGGCAGCGTGCAGAGCTCCATAGCCCAGGGTTAGAGGGATATTGTCACCGCGGCGATCGTAATACACGCCGGGAACGAATCCTTTTCTTCGCTGCTGCTTGGCGGAGATCTTGCCGCGGCTTGATCGTTCCTCGGCCTTTAATGAGATTTGCTCGGTCATAGAGAGCTCCTTGAGTGAATGTACCTTCCAAGATCCTCTCAGAAAAGATCTTTGTCAAGAAGGGCCTCTTCTACCTGCTATGATGTCCAGCCAGTTCGCATCCGAAAAGAGAGCCTGGTCGTATGCGAACTAGGAAAAAAGCACGCTTACAGAGGACTCATTGTGTATATTGGATATAGCCTGTCCTAGCAGTCCGGCGACGGAAACAACTTCGATCTTTTTGCTTTGCTGAGCATGCGGTTGCAAGTGGATTGTGTCGGTTACTATGACCCGATTGAGATCCGAATTCTCTATACGCTCCAGGGCCGGTCCGGAAAGGACGGCATGAGTGGCGCAGGCCATCACCGAATGAGCACCCTTGTCGTGCAACACTTTGCTGGCGGTCACCAGTGTTCCGGCGGTATCGATCATGTCGTCCACTATGATTGCCGATTTGTTCTGAACATCTCCAATTACGTTCATCGCTTCCGCTTTATTGGGTGCGTCCCTGCGCTTGTCCACGATAGCCAGGGAGGCATCCAGGCGCTTGGCGTAGGCTCTAGCCCGTTCCGTGCCTCCCGCATCCGGGGAGATGATCACCATATCGTTCTTGAACTCGCTCAAATAATCCAGAAGCACTTTGGAAGCATATAAATTGTCCACCGGCAGGTCGAAAAAGCCCTGGATTTGGCCGGCATGCAGATCTATAGTCAGCATGCGGCTAGCTCCGGCAGTGGAGATGAAGTCCGCTACCATCTTGGCGCTTATGGGGACTCTGGGAACGACCTTCCTGTCCTGGCGGGCATAACCGTAATAGGGAACAACAGCTGTAATCCTGCTGGCACTTGCCCGCTTCAGGGCATCTATCATCAGGCACAGCTCCATGATGCTCTTATTTACAGGAGTGCAAGTGGGTTGAACCACGAAGGCATCTCTGCCCCGAACATTGTCCTGTATCTCCACCTTTATTTCGCCGTCACTGAAAGATTCCACAACTGCGGGAGTAAGTGGGCACTCCATGTACTCCGAAATGGCTCTAGCCAAATCCGGATTGGAATTTCCAGTAATGAGCTTCAAACCCCTTCCATCCGACATATCTCATCCTCTCCTGCCTTTGTTGTTGACTCCCCCGGGATCCTCCGAAAAGCTGCCTGGACAGGGAACTTGCTTCCGGCCAGTGACGGTCATGGCGAGTGCTCGGCCGACTCTTGCCCGGCGCTCACTGGCTACACTCGTTTGCTCGTAATTTGTTTAATCTCAAAAGGAACGAGTGCTCGGAATCCATCAATCAAAAGAGGAGCGAATACTCAAAAGAACCTTCAAAAAAACGGGCAAAAACATCCCTTGTGAGTGGGAGGTACGTTCTATGCCTCAAACCCGATACAAATCATCCTGTCTCAATCTTCCGCAAAGAGGAGCAGTCCCGGGGAAAACCTCAAACCCCACTACTCGAGCACAAAAAAAGTAAAAAGAGTAGGTTTTCCATGCGAGGACCAAGGATGCAATGCACTAAAAGAAGCGGGATGTGTATGGAACCGTTGTGGCTCTTAACCCGGCAGGAAAGATGACTGGGGTGGGAGGATTCGAACCCCCGATTCACGGGACCAAAACCCGTTGCCTTACCCCTTGGCTACACCCCATTTAACTTGATTCACTCACAAAATATGGCAATGCTTTGCTGTTCAACAAATGCATGCAGTGCCTCCACGCCTCTTCCTCTCCCGGAAGAACGGCAAGTGAGCTGCCAGAGCCGCTCATAACTGCTGCTCTAGCTCCACACTGAAAAATTTCGCTCTTTAATAGCCTGAGTTCTGGGCAGGATCGGAACACTACAGATTCGAAATCATTGCACCAATATTTCGGACCTTGCTCGTCTTTTCGGAAGCTATCTCCCTTCGCACTTTTTGTCAAGACTAAGGCAGAAAGGTCCCCACCCCTTTCTTCATTCTCGCGATCATAAGCCTTGTATGCCCAAGCAGTGGATATTTGCAGGCTTGGACACACAATCAAGATTTTTTCCCGGCTCAGGCCTGAAGCCTGGCTGGGCTGGACAATCTCTCCCTTGCCGCTGATCCAAGCAGTCCTACCCACCAGGAAAAAGGGGATGTCGGAACCAACAGATGCCGCAAGACGCATCAAGCGGGGAGAGGATAGCCTGGCCTCCCGAGGGAGACCGCTTTGCAAATAATGCAGAAATGCGGCGGCATCAGCGCTGGCACCCCCCAGGCCCGAGCCGTGGGGAACCTCCTTCTCCAGATAAACCTCCAGATCGGGATGAGCTCCTGTGGCTCTGGCAAATGCCTCATAAACGCGGTAAAGGATGTTCTCCTCTCCACTCAGAGCCTGATCCGAACAGGAAAGAGCAAGCCCCCTGCCCTCCGACAGGGGACTTATATGCAGGGTATCACTCGGTCGAGTAACTGGATGTATTAGGGTCCTTATCTCATGAAAGCCGTCGTTCCTGCGTCCCAGAATCCTCAAATAGGTATTGATCTTGCAGCCAGTGCTTACCGACGCCTCTTTCCACATCCCTACTGCACCCTGAGTGGACGGAACATATTCTGCCCATCCCGATTAATCAACAAAAGAACCACATCTCCGGCTTGCTGAACCACTTGCCGCATCTGCTGGACGTTTTCCACCGCATATCCGTCGGCTTGGAGAACAACATCACCGGGTTGCAGATCAGCTCTGTGTGCTGCTGAACCCCGCTCGATATCGGTGACAATCAATCCCTGCGCTTCCCTCAGCCCCAGTGCTTCAGCTTCATCCTCGGTAACCTGGCGCAATTGCATTCCCTGAACGGCTTCATCCCTGGGCTCTTCCGGCTCTTCTCTAGCCAACTCCTCTGCCCTGCTGCCCACTTCCACTTTTACTTCCATGAGCTCCCCGTTTCGTCGAAGACTGAGAACGACTTCCTCTCCGGGCTGAATCCTGCCGATTTCCCGGGTCAGATCCCTGGCCGATTCCACGGTTTCCTCGTTTACGGCAACTATTACATCTCCTTCCCTGATTCCCGCTCTATCCGCTGGATCCCCTTCCATGACCGAAGCAACCAAAGCCCCTTTGGGCTCCTCGAGACCCAGGGCTTCCGCCAGATCCGGATCCACATCCTGGATGCTCACTCCCAGCCAGCCACGCCTAACAGTTTGGTGCTCCTGCAACTGGGCAAGGATATCCTGGGCCATATTACTGGGAATGGCGAATCCTATACCTTGAGCCTGGGCCACAATGGCGCTGTTAATTCCGATCACCTCTCCATCCAGATTCAACAATGGGCCTCCGCTATTGCCCGGATTGATGGATGCATCGGTCTGTATGAAATTGTCATAAGGTCCGGCCCCCAGCACTCTGCCTTTCGCGCTGACAATACCGGCTGTAACCGTATGATCCAGCCCAAAGGGATTGCCGATAGCCACCACCCACTCGCCTGAAGTTATCGCCTCGGAATCGCCGAAGCTCAAGGTGGGCAGATCTCTGCCTGCATCAATCTTGAGCAAGGCCAGGTCAGTCTCCTGATCTGTCCCCACGATATCTGCATCATAAGTCTCTTCGCTGCCCCTCAGAGTGACCCTGATCTGGTCCGCCTGCTCCACGACGTGATTATTGGTGGCTATGTAACCGTCCTCGGAAATGATAAACCCGGAACCCAAGGCATGCCTCTCGCGCTGCTCAGGCATGTCCTCAAAGAATCTTTCGAAGAACTCTTCGAAGCGGGGGTGGTCCCGAAAGGGCGAGAAAAAGTCGCGCAGCCTTTCCGAGGCTTCCACTCTCTGAACAGTGCTGATATTTACTACCGCTCCACCTGCTTCTTCGGCAAGCTCGCTAAACACAGGCAAGCCTCGCTGCTGAGGCATGGCTTCCTCGGCCTGAGCTGCAGCGAAAGGCAAAAGAAGACACAACAAGCAAACCCCAACAATCTTATTCACTGCAAACATGCTTTCCTCCTTACTCAATAAAGGGGCGTTAATCTATTCGCCCGATTTCTGCGATTTTGGCTCATTTAACAACCGTGTTCTCACTCATCTGCAGCAAAATGCGAGGCAATTATGCGACTGTCCTCCTGCTTGGAAACAGCGCCAAGTTCAATGGATTTCCCGGAACAAACGAACCCATCGTCCTTCAGATGGACATATCCAGCGGAAAGTACCCTGGCATAGGGAATCTGCTCCCTCAGCTCCTCGTGCATTATCCGGTCCGGAAAGACAAGGGGAGTTTCCTTGCCGGAAAAATCCTCAAATATTATATACTTCAAGCCCCCTCCACACAATTTTCCAATACCAAGCCCTGGTCAAAAACCAGGCCTTCCTAGCTCCCGAAGTCCTCCTGGGCAGCCATTTGTCGCAAAAGATCGAGAGTTTTTCCGGCCTCTTCCGGGTCCAGCTTTCGCAGGGCAAATCCGGCATGTACCAAAAGGTAGTCCCCTTCAGCTACCTCCTCGTCCAAAAGAAGCAGGGAGGCCTGGATGGTGGTTTCGCTCTCCCCCAATCGGCAGGTAGCCACAGCGTTATCCAGGGCTGTAACCTGTACAGGCACTGCTAGACACATATAGATCAACCTTGCCTACTGAAAACGAGGGTTTTCAGGTAGTCTTTGCAACCCAAGATCCAGGTTTGCAATTAGTCCATTACCCTAACAACGGCCTTCTCCGGATCAGTCTGATCACCCAAACTGTCCGAACTAGAAGAAACTGGACTCAAAAGCAGCCCACAAGTCACAAGCATATAAACCAGCGGCAACTGGAAACGACCACTGTCTATAAGGAATAGAATAAAGGATTCGCCATGTCTTGACAAGAATTGTTCGACCGGGCTAGTGTAACGAAGTATTTGAGTTTAGAGTAATATTTCAGCAATATCAAGGGATTAGCTTTAGTAGCTCTCAGACGAAGCATTGCTTGAAACTTTTCCATGCCTCAGAGCCGAGCCTGGATTGTGTACTTTTAAGCTGGCTATCTTGGGGGCTCCTTTACAAGCCCCTGGACAAAAGTTTTCATGCTTCAACAACAGTTCGCATCCGGGACGCCCTCTTTTTCAATGCGGACTAGCTTCCCTTCTTCTCTTGGCAAAGCAAAATGAGAAAAGATCAGTGGATTACTCACCGCTTCCTTGTTTCTTTTGGGGAACAACAAACGACTAGCTAGTTTGCGGAGGGAGACTAGCTAGTTTGCGGATCAGAACCGCATTCGGTAACTGGCAAAAAATTCGAGGAACCCTTCCCAAAAACACCGCTCAGCGCAACGCCTTGGAGAATGCTATGTCAGAAGAACAGACCCTGACCATGAACGGCCAGACCGTGGACTTCCAGCAAGGGGAATCAATCCTGGATGTTGCAGAACGCCACGGGATTTTCATCCCTACATTGTGTCATATCAAGGGACTTTCCTCCTCTGCTGCCTGCAGGATTTGTGTGGTAGAAGACGAGCGCTCCGGCGATCTGCTCACCGCCTGCCACGCTCCGCCCCGCAAGGGGATGACCCTGCAAACCGAATCCAAGAAGGTGATCGACTCGCGCAAAACCACCCTGGAGCTCCTGCTCGCTTCCGGCAATCACGACTGCCTGCTGTGCCCTGCGGCAGGAGAATGCACTCTGCAGGATCTGGCTTACATGTATCAAGTCCCGGGCACCAAATTCACTAGACAAGTTCCCCCTTATGAGATGGAAACAGTCAATCCCTTAATTTTGCGGGACTTTTCCAAGTGCGTTCATTGTTGGCGCTGTGTCCGAGCCTGCCAGGAAATAGCGGTCAACAATGCCATAAGCATCGGATACCGGGGTAAAACAAGCAAGATCGTAGCCGCCGGAGATCGAGCGCTCAAGGACTCCGATTGCGTATTCTGCGGTGAATGCGTGCAGGCCTGCCCTACCGCTGCACTGGTTCCCAAGGATGCGCGTTTTCGGCCCCGGACCTGGCACACCACTAAAGTTCGCACCACCTGTCCCTATTGCGGCGTGGGCTGCCAGATGCACCTGCACGTCAAGGACAACAGGATTCACAAGATTACCGGAGCGGAAAACACCCCTCCCAATCAGGGCAGCCTGTGTGTAAAGGGCAGGTTTGGATTCGACTTCGTGAACTCTCCGCAAAGGCTCAAGACTCCTCTCATCAAGGAGAACGGACAATTCCGCGAGGCGGATTGGGAGGAAGCAATGCAGGCCTGCGCCTCCGGTCTGGAGAAGGCTCGGAACACTCACGGGGCCGACAGTCTGGGAGTGCTTAGCTCTGCCAAGGTGACCAATGAGGAAAACTTTCTGCTGCAGAAATTCACCCGGGCAGTGCTGGGCACAAACAACATCGATCACTGCGCCCGGCTTTGCCACTCTTCCTCCGTGGCTGGCCTGGGTCAGGTCTTCGGCAGCGGGGCCATGACCAACCCCATCCACGACATAGAAAAGGCTGATGTTATCCTGATCACCGGCTCCAATACCACGGAAAGCCATCCGGTGCTCTCTTCCCGGGTCAAGCGGGCGGTATCCTTCCACGGAGCCAAGCTCATCGTGGTAGATCCCAGAAAAATCCCCCTGGTGGACTACGCCCATGTCTGGCTAAGGCAGAATCCCGGGTCGGACATAGCCTGGATCAACGCCATGATGCAGGTCATACTGGAGGAGGGCCTCGAGAATCGGGAATTCGTGGACAGCCGCACACAGGAAATCGAAGAGCTGGAGAAAGTGGTCGGAGGCTATACCCCGGAGAAAGTGCAAGAGATTACCGGAATAGACCCCGAGGATCTGCGCCGCGCAGCCCGTCTTTACGCCGGGGCCCAAGCTGCCAGCACACTCTACACTATGGGCATCACCCAGCATGTGCGGGGCACGGACAACGTCAAGTCCCTGGCCAATCTGGCCATGCTCTGCGGGCATATCGGCAAGGAAGGCTCGGGGGTCAATCCCCTCAGGGGCCAGAACAATGTGCAGGGAGCCTGCGACATGGGTGCCCTGCCCAATGTCTACTCCGGATACCAGCCGGTTACCGACGAGGAGGCCCGGTCCAAGATGGAACGTGCCTGGGCAGCGACCCTGCCCTCGGCCGCCGGACTCAAGGTAACGGAGATGATGCCCCGGGCTGTGGAAGGAGACATCCGGGCCATGTACATTATGGGAGAGAATCCGGTTCTTTCCGACGCGGACAGCGATCACATCAGGAAGGCTTTACAAAGCCTGGATTTTCTGGTTGTGCAGGATATCTTTCTCACCGAGACCGCCCAATACGCGGACGTGGTCCTACCCGCCTGCACCTATGCCGAAAAGGAGGGAACCTTCACCAATACCGAGAGACGGATACAGCGCGTGAGACAGGCGCTCGAGCCCTTGGGCCACAGCCGTACAGACAGCCAAATCATCGTCGATCTGGCCAAGCGCATGGGTGCACCCTGGCAATATGAAAGCAGCGCTCAGATCATGCAGGAGATTGCCTCCGTTACCCCGCAGTACGGAGGAATAGAATATGGGCGAATCCAGGAGCAGGGGCTGCACTGGCCCTGCTGCGATTCCGGCGATCCCGGCACTCCCATACTGCATTGCAATGAGTTCACCTGCGGTCTCGCCCGGTTTCAGCCGCAGGAACACTCCCCGCCTGCGGAGGTTCCGGACGGGGAATATCCCTTGTGGTTGACCACCGGTCGCATACTTTATCAGTATCACACCGGAACCATGACCAGAAAATCCAACGGGCTGAACGCCCTTGCCGGAGAGTGCCTGGTGGAGATCTCCCCGGAAGACGCGCAAAGTCATCATCTTCAGCAGGGAGATACTGCCTCGGTAGCCACTCGCAGAGGTTCCATTCAGGCCAGAATCCACATATCGGAAAGCGCAAGGCCCGGAACCATTTTCCTTCCCTTCCATTACGCCGAAGCAGCGGCCAATATCTTGACCAACCCGCAAACAGACCCGGTTTCAGGAATCCCCGAATTCAAGGCTTGCGCGGCCAAGATAGGCCGATCCCAATAGAACTAGGAAAAAGAAGCGCAGGAGATATGCCCATGTCCCAATCTTTTTTCCGTCCCTACCACGAGGACATAACCGAAGACATGTGGAAGGAGATCGACCAGATCGTGGAGGATAACAAAGGCTATGCCGGAGCCGTAACCCAGATCCTGCGTCAATGCCAGGAGGTTGTAGGCTATCTGCCCAGAGAGCTCATAGACTACATAGCTCGGGGGCTGAACATGCCGGCCTGCAACGTCTTTGGAGTTGCCTCCTTTTATTCCCTGTTTTCCTTAAAGCCCAAGGGCAAATACGTGATCAAGGCCTGCACCGGAACAGCCTGCCACGTGAAGGGCATCAAGGAAGTAATTGGGCGTCTGGAGCAAGTCTATGGTCTCAGTGATGGAGAAACAACCCCGGACCGCAAGTTCACCCTGGAAACCGTGCGCTGCATCGGCGCTTGCGGCTTGGCTCCGGCCATGCTCATCAACAAGGACACCTATGGCATGGTATCCCCGGACAAGGTGCTAGGCATTTTGAAAGATTATGAATAGCGTACACAATCCTCGAGGAAAATCGCCATGAGCAAATTAAACGTAGAGGACCTGCAAAGGATACAGGACGAATACGCCCCGCAAATCAATTTCCAGGACAAGACCTACCTGATGCTCTGCGGAGGCACCGGCTGTCACACCACCGGCAGTTTGGAAGTAAAGGATGCCCTATCCCTGGAGATCGAATCCAGGGGGTTGCAGGACAAGGTGCAAGTAGTGGAAACCGGTTGTAACGGCTTTTGTGCCAGGGGGCCTATCCTGGTGGTGCAGCCTCAGGACATATTCTATCAGCAGATAACCCCCCAGGATGCTCCGGAGATTGTAGAAGAGCACCTGTTGCAGGACACCCTGGTTGAACGCTTGTTATATAAGGATCCAACATCCAAGGAGATCATTCCGGAACAACATCAGATCCCTGTCTTCGCCCATCAAATGCCATGGGTGCTGCGCAACAAAGGATATATAGATCCGGAATCCATCGATCAATATATCGCCAGAGACGGGTACAAGGGAGCGGCCAAGGCAATTCTTCACATGGGCCCCTACGAGATAATCGAGGAACTAAAGAAATCCAATTTACGGGGTCGTGGGGGTGCCGGATTTCCCGCTCACATTAAATGGAAGGGCGGTGCAGACGCCCAGGCGGATATCAAATACGTGCTCTGCAACGGAGACGAGGGAGACCCCGGAGCTTTCATGGACAGGAGCATCATGGAGGCAGATCCCCATGCCGTGTTGGAGGGCATGATCATCGCCGCCAAGGCTATGGGATCCAGTCAGGGTTATATCTATTGCCGAGCAGAATATCCCCTGGCCATTCGCCGCCTGTCCATAGCCATTGATCAGGCCATGGAATACGGTCTTCTGGGAGACAACATACTGGGCAGCGGATTCGATTTTCACATCAGGATATACCAGGGAGCGGGAGCCTTTGTCTGCGGCGAAGTCACCGCGCTGCAGCACTCCATCGAGGGCAAGAGGGGCATGCCCAGGCCCAGGCCCCCCAGGTCCACGGACAAGGGACTGTTTGACAAGCCAACCCTGTTGAACAACGTGGAAACCTACGCCAACGTACCCCAGATCATAGTCAACGGCGGAGACTGGTTCGCCAGCGTAGGAACGGAGAAGAGCAAAGGGACCAAGGTGTTCGCCCTTTCCGGTGACGTGCGGAACATAGGCTTGGTAGAGGTGCCCATGGGCACTTCCCTGCGCAGGATCATCTTCGATATCGGTGGGGGAATTCCGGACAAGAAAAGGTTCAAGGCGGTCCAGCTGGGCGGCCCCTCCGGAGGCTGCATTCCGGAGGACTATCTGGATATGCCCGTGGATTTCGACGAGATCAACAGGGTCAACGCCATCATGGGCTCCGGAGCCATGATCGTAATGAATGAAGCCACCTGCATGGTGGACATGGCGCACTACTTCATGGACTTCACCCACGACGAATCCTGTGGCAAGTGCCCGCCCTGCCGGGAAGGCACGGAAAGAGTGTTGGGCATTTTGAACAAGCTCAGGGAAGGGCGAGGGGAGAAAGAGGACCTGGATGCTCTGGAGCACCTTTCCCACTATATAATGGAAACCTCCTTATGCGGTCTGGGCAAGTCGGCACCCACTCCTGTCTTGTCTTCCCTGCAGTACTTCCGGGAAGAGTTCGAGGCCCATATATTCGAAAAGCGCTGTCCGGCCAAGAGGTGCCCAGACCTTCTGGAGTTCAAGGTGGACCCGGAAAAGTGCACCAGTTGCGGACTATGCTATAAGCACTGTCCTGTAGAGGCCGTCTATTGGGAAAAGAAGGAACCTGCGGTCATTGACCGGGACAAGTGCATTCGATGCATGACCTGCATAGAAAAGTGCAAGTTCGATTCCATCTACTAAGTGCAGCTTCGCAATTTCGCGGGGCACGAGCTGTGCGAATGACTCCCGTGCCCCGCAAAATCCCATCACTTCCTTCCTCGAGAGACCAGCCCCCTCTGCCCTCAACTCTCGCTCGCTCAGGCCCAAGCTTTGAATCAGGGGGTCAGATTCGATTGAACCCGCAAAGAAAGCACGATCCCCTATCCTTCAGACCCCGGGAAATTCCTGCCGCATGTAATCGGCCAGATTTTCCGGAATATTAAGTATCAATTCGTTCTTCATGATCTTCTGGA
>CAYSPQ010000007.1:0-15477 GCA_964432965.1 uncultured Desulfohalobiaceae bacterium | reverse complement strand
ACTTTTTTGTTTCTTTTTGCGAAAAAGAAATGATAGTTCGTTTCCCTTCGGAAACCAGCTATACTTGAACTTTTTTCGCGCCTTGCACTTGGAATTTTTGAACGCCCTGTCTGATAAGGACTTTTTCAACAGTCTGCTAGGGCGGCGGGGCTCCGCCCTGCAATTTCCGCAGCCCGTCTGTCCGGAAGGGGGCATTTCTTCCGGATAGACGGGTTGTATTGTTTGAGAAGGGGAAAGGGGCTGACCGGATTGGCCAGGGCTGCGGATCCGGGAAGCGTAATTTTCAATTAGTTACCGCAAGCACGGATAGAAGGCATGAGATTCTTTCCTTCGCTGGTGTTTCATTTCTTTCGGCAACAGAGCATAAAGAACAGCCTGCGGGCATTTTCCAAGTTCGTTGTTTTTTTGGCTCTGGTGGTTGCCTTATACAGCCTTCTCTTCCACGTGGTGATGGCTTACGAGGATAGAAATTACACCCTCATAGACGGGCTGTACTGGACAGTGGTCACCATGACCACACTGGGATACGGGGATATTACCTTTCATACGGATCTGGGCAGGTTGTTTTCCCTGGTGGTCCTGGTCTCAGGGGTCATATTCCTCCTGGCCATGCTTCCCTTTGTCTTTACCCGTTTTTTCTACATTCCCCTTATGGAGGCCCAGAAGGAAGCCAGCATTCCCAGAGAGGTCCCGGAAGGCACCAGCGGCCATGTTCTTCTTAGCAATCCGGATGCGCTGGTAAGCGCCCTGATCCAGAAACTTAAACAATATGGATATTCCTATTACATTCTAGTGCCCGAGCATCAGAAGGCCCTGGATCTGCAGGAGCAGAGCTACAGCATAATATACGGGGACATAGGAAATAGCGAAACCTATCGCAGATCCGCAGCAGACAGGGCGGACATGGTTCTTTTCAACCACAACGACAAGATCAACACGAACGCGGTGTTCACCCTGCGCGAGGTGTCCGGGGAGACCCGCGTGGTGTCCTGCGCGGACTCCCTGGATTCCGTAGACATCCTGGAGCTGGCCGGAAGCGACAGGGTTTTCCATTTTACCGGCATGCTGGGGCAGGCTTTGGCCAGACGGGTGCTGGGAGTGCGGATGGAGTCCAACATCATAGGAAGGTTCAGCGATCTGCTGATCGCTGAGTCGCCAGTGATGCGCACCCCACTGGAAGACAGGAGCATAAGGGAGAGCGGGCTGCGCGAGAATACCGGGGTGAACATCATCGGCATTTGGGAAAGGGGCAGTTATAGACCCCCTCACCCGGATACTGTCCTCACTTCAAACACGGTGCTCGTCCTGGCTGGCTCCAGGGAGCAGCTTCAAAAATACAACGAATTGTACGGAAGCTATGAGCTGCCCTCCGGCCCGGTGCTCATCCTGGGCGGCGGCAGGGTTGGGGATGCTGCTGCTCAGGCCCTGGAGGAGAGTGGAATAGAGTATCGCATAGTGGAAAAGAATCCTAGGATTGCGGGCAGGAGCGGGAAACATGTCTCCGGTAGCGCCTCGGATCTGCATATACTCCAGGAGGCAGGAATAGACAATACACCCTCCATCATCATAACCACTCACGACGACGATCTGAACATCTATCTCACCATCTATTGCCGCAGGCTGCGCTCGGATGTGCAGATCATAACCCGGGCAAACAGGGAAAGGAACATCTCCAAGCTGCATGAGGCGGGTGCTGACCTGGCCATGTCCTATGCCTCCATGGGCGCGAACACTATAGTCAATTATCTGCGGGGGGAGAATGTGCTCATGTTCGCCGAAGGCCTGGATATTTTCCGGGAGGAGGTTCCCGCATCCCTGGAGGGCAAGACCCTTCAGAACAGCGATATAAGGGCAAGGACCGGATGCAACGTAATAGCCATAGATTCGCGCGAACGCGGAACCGACCTGAATCCCGGGCCGGAAACCGTCCTGCGCAAGGGGCAGGAGTTGATCCTTATCGGAACCTCCGATTCGGAGAAGCAGTTCATGCAGGCCTTCAGGAACAAAAGAAAGTCTCGGAACAACAGGGGCTAGCCGGGCAGACCCTTTTCCCGGTACAGCTTGGCGCGTATGCCGCAGGACCTTTGCTGCTGCGTAGCGATGGCTTTACGCAGCACTTCCTCCTCGCTTCTAAGGACAAGGCCTTTTCTGGCCCGGGAAACAGCGGTATACACGAGCTGCAGGCAGTTCAGCCCAGAGCTGCGGCCGGGCAGCAGTAGCTCTACATTTTCGAATTCCGAGCCCTGGCTCTTGTGCACGGTCAACACATAGGCAGTCTCGAAGGGGGGCAGCCGATTGGGACTCAAGATGCGGTAACCTCCCTCGGCGCCCTGGAAGAAGATCCGCAGTCGCTCTCCCTCCTGCAGGGTCAGCCCGATATCTCCGTTGAACAGCCCCAGCCTGCTGTCGTTGCGGGTTACCAGAACCGGCCTGCCCGGATACCAGAAAGCTAGCGGGGGGATGTGTCCGGCCCGCCTCAATTCCTGCTCTATTTCCCGGTTCAGGGCCTCCGAGCCCCAGGGGCCCTGGCGCAGGGAATCCAGGACTCCGTAGCGCCTGTAGGCGGCAAATGCCCCTTCCGGATCCCCCCTGCGGCAAGCGTGCAAAAGCTCGTAGAACCCCTCCGCAATGGCACCCGCAAGCTCTCTCCGTCCTGCCGCGTCCCGGGGAAGCCGCCGGAGGCAAAGCTCGGGGCTGGCCTCATCGTGCAGAATATCTAGGGCCCTGTCCGCATCCGCCTGCCGTACCGCCTCTACAAGACGGCCCAGGCCGCTGTGCTGCCGAAATCGCTGCTTTCTGCGCAGATCCGCTCTGCAGTCCCGCAGGGGGTCCGGTTGGCTGCTGGGGGGAGCCGCGGATCCGGTGACCCGGCTCAGCCTCTCCGCCAGAGAGCTGGAAAAGGCGGGTTCCCCGGAAGCGATCTGGTCCAGGACGGTTCCCGCTTCCACCGGCGCCAGCTGCTGCGGATCTCCGGCAAGGACGAGGCCCGCCTCGGGGGGGAGCGCATCCAGGAGCGCGGCGAACAGGGCCAGATCCACCATGGAGGCCTCGTCCACCACCACTGCATGGCAGGGCAAGGGATTGCCGCAGTGATGCCGGAAGCTCTCCCTGCGGCTGCTATATCCGAGAAGGCGGTGGATTGTCTGCGCCTTGTCCGGCACCATTGCTTGCAGGGCATGATTTTCCGGCAGCCCCGATTTGGCCCGTTGCACTGCCTCCTGCAGGCGGGCGGCGGCCTTGCCGGTGGGAGCGGCCAGGCGGATCTCCAGCTTTTGGGAGCCGGGCTGCTCGGCAATTGCTGCCAGGGCCCCGGCAAGGGTGCTCGTCTTCCCCGTTCCCGGGCCTCCGGTTATCAGGGCCAGGGGCCTGAGCACGGCGAGTGCCGCGGCAATGCGGGGCCAGTCCGGACCCTCCGTGCCCGCACGAGGAAAGTGTCGCTCCAGGGAGTGGCGCAGGGCCTGCAGGTCAACCTCCCTGTCCGGCTCTGCAGCGCGACGCAGGAGCTCCCGCGTTATGCGGGACTCGTATTCCCAGTAGCGCTGCAGGAAAAGCTGGTCTCCTTCCAGGACAAGGGGTTGAAACTCTCCAGGCGAGCCCACGGCAGAACATCTTTGCAGGCTGGATCTCCAGGAAGCCGTATCCGGGGTGAGAATCACCGGGTCTCCCTCCCGGGGCAGATATGTGTTGGCCACAGCTGCCAGATCCAGACAGCTGTTGCCCTCCTGCACGGCCTGGCTGGCCAGGCAGGCGCCCAGAACGGCTGGCCATTCCATTTGTGGGTCCTGCCGGGTGAGAAAAGCGGCCAGCTCCGTGTCCAACCGGGACAGGACCCCCTGGTGGCAAAGCTCTTGCACAGTCTGCCACATGTCTATCCTTCTCCTTGGAACAGATCTTCCAGTGATTGGATCAGCTCGCCCCTGGGACGGTCGAAGTAGACGCCCGCTCCGGGGCCCAGCTCGGGATGCATGCCCCGTAGGAAAAGGTAGAACACTCCCCCGAAGTGGAGATCGTAGTCGTACCCCGCGAGCCTGCTGCTCAGAAAGCGGTGCAGGGCAACGCTATACAGGAGGTACTGCAATACATACCCGTGCTGCTGCATGGATCGCTGCAGGGCCTGCGGGGTGTAGTCCCTGCTGCTGGACCCCAGGCGGTTGGATTTGTAGTCCGCGAGATAGTATCTGCCTTCCGCGTAGAAAACCAGATCGATGAAGCCCCGCATGTAGCCCTGCTGGGGGGTAAAGCCAAGGGACGGTCCCTGCTCCGGGCTTGCGGGACCGGGGGAATAACGGAAACGCTGCAGGGTGCGGTGCAGTCTCTCCGGGCTCAGCTCGGCCAGGGGGAAGTAGAAGGAGAGCTCGTCCAGGCGGTGCCCTCTATCTATGTCCCCTAGCGCTGTTGCCGAAAGCGGCCCTCCCAGAGGGGTGCTCACCGCGTTGTGCAACAGGGAAAGCAGTGTATCTTCCCAGGCAGGGATGCTGTATCCGGTCTCCTGCAGGGCCTGCCGGACGGCTGCGGACCAGTCCCCGGGATCCGCGGTAAAGTCCGCTCTCTCCATTGCCGCGTGCAGGCATCTGCCTGCCCTTGTTCCGCGAGGGAAGGAGGCTATGTCTTCCTCCTCGGAACTGCTTCCCGCGCTTTCCGCTCCTTCGGTTTGCTCCGTTTCCCCGGGATCCCACTCCCGTTCCTCCCCTTCCAGGTTGTGCACCAGGCCGCTGAAGCTGGTCACGCAAAGGGGCCGCCGTATCTGGCCCTGGAAGGTCCGGGGAATAAGCTGATCAGGCTCAGCTGCCTGCTCTGCCGGACAGGGTTCCCCTGCAGCATCCCTGCTGGTATTCCGGATCCGGAAGGCATCGGGTGCTTCGCGGACAAGGGATTCCAGGTCCTGTCTCATCTGCGTCTCGGACCTGTTCTTCAGGGTTTGCCGGAGCTCTTCCGGATGGGCAGAGTAGGGGCCTTCCTCGGAGCACGCGTGTAGCAGATATCCCAGGGCGGAGCTCTCCAGCCCGTTTATCCTGCCGCTGGCCGCGTATACACGGTTGGAGGCCCGGGTCAGGGCCACATAGAGCAGGCGCAGGCTTTCCGCCAAGGATTCCTCCTTGTGCCTGGCCCTGGCCCCCTCTATATCCCTAGAGCCCAGATCCAGCACCGGCTGGTATCTGTTTTGCGGGTCGTGGTATTCCACCGGCTCCGTCTCCTTGGCTTCCGCGAAGGTCAGGTCCCAGAGAAAGGGGCAAAGGACAACCGGATATTCCAGGCCCTTGCTCTTGTGCACGGTAACCAGCTGGACCAGGTTCTCGTCGCTTTCCAGGCGCAATTGCTCCTCCTCGCTGCCCTTCCCCTCGGCTTGACGCCGCGAGGCCAGCCAACCGAGCAACCCTTCCGGACCGTAGTCCGCCTCTGCACAGCGCCGCTGCAACAGCTCTCCCAGATGCAAGAGATTGGTCAGGCTGCGTTCGCCGTCGGGAAGGGAGAGCAGGCGAGAGCGCACCTGGAATTCCTGCAGCCAGTGCCGGAACATGGAAATAAAACCCTGAGCCCGCCAGATCTCGTTCAGGCGCTGGAAACTGTCCAGAAGAAGGTCCCAGTCCCTGTCCTCCCGGGTCAGCTCGTACAGCCCCTGCCCTTTGTATCCGTGGAAGGAGGAAGCCAGCGCCCCTTTCAGCACGGGCTGGTTATGGGGATCGGCAATTGCCAGGAGCGCCCTTTCCAGCTCCTGCGCTTCCAGGGTGTGGTATACGCTGGCCTGAGAGTGCTCCACGCTGGCTATGCCGCGGGAGCTCAGCTCGGAGCGCACCAGCTCCAGCTCCCTGTGGGTGCGGGCCAGCACGGCAATATCCCTGGAGCGCAGGGGACGCCATTTCCCCTGTTCCTGGCGAAAGCCGGCCTCGCCTCTTGCCGCAGCCGCCAGAAGCCGAGAAACCTCCCCTGCGGCAGCACCGGCCAGCTCTTGTCTGGCTTTTTTCTTGCTCCTGGGCTTGCCCGAGTCCTCTCCGGACAGGAACCACCACTGGAAGGGCTCCGGGCCCATCTCTTCGCTCAGAATGAGCTGATTGCCCTCCCGGGCGGGCTCCACCGGGGAATAGGGAATGTCCCGGAGCCAAAAGGGCCGGGGATGGCGCAGGAAAATCAGATTACAGGCTCGGACCAGGCCGGGCTCGGAGCGCCAGTTGTAGGGGAGGTTGTGCATCCTTCCCCTGCCGGAAGATCGGAGCTCCTTCTGGGCCCGGAGATAGGCGAATATGTCCGCGCCGCGGAAGGCATATATGGACTGCTTGGGATCGCCCACCAGGAAGAGAGGGGAGGAAGAGGCTGCGTATATGCGGCTCAATATATTGTACTGGGTTCGGTCCGTGTCCTGGAACTCGTCGATCAGGGCAACCGGCAGACGCTTTCTGAGGGAGGAGAGAAGCCCGGGGCCCTGGTGGGGGTGGGAAAGGGCCCGATCCAGGTTCTCCAGCAGGTCCGGGAAGGATTGCACCCGGCGCTGGTGCTTGCGCCCGGGAATCTCCTCCCAGGCATAGCGCAGCGCCTGTTCCAGCAATTCCTTGCGCTTGTATTCCAGGCAGGCTTTCAGAGTGGACAGCTCTTGCAGGGTCCGGTCCATGGCGGCAAAGAACTCGTGCTCCGGGGCGGTCTTGTTCTTCCTGGTCGCACCGGACAGGGAGGCTGCCCCCAGTTTGGGGACGCTTGCAAACCATTGCAGCGGTGCCTCCTCCCACCGCAGTGTGTCTTGCAGCCTGTCCAGCCAGTCTTGCAGCTTGTCCCGGGAATACTGATTCCTGTTAAGATTTTCCAGGGCTTCAAACAAGATCCGGCGGATGCTCTCCTCTTCCCTTTCCCAGAGATTGCGCAGCCCCCGGAAGGCCTGGGTATAGCGTTCTGCCGCTCTGTGGCAGTCGGCTGGCTGCTCAGGAGGGCATATCTGAAGATCGGGCTTGTCCAGGTAGGGCGACAACTGGCGCATCAGTGTATCCGGGCCCTGGTTTTCCAGGTGTTCGGCCAGGAAGCGATCCCAGTCCTGCCTCTGCCTGCGCCAGAAATCGTTGAACACCTCCCGGACCAGCTCGGAGGGGTCCGGCAGGAGCTCCACCTGGAAGGGCCTGGCGCTTTCGAAGGCATGGTCCTGAAGGGCGCGCCTGCAGAAGCCGTGAATAGTGTGGATAGCCGCCTGGTCGAAGGATTGCAGGGCCCGCTGCAGCAAAAGGTCCGCCTTGCCCGGGTCGTTGAGCCTTTCCAGAAGCCGGTTAAAGAAGGGATCATCGGAACTGCCGGCAGCAATCGCTCCCCGGGCCTTTTCCAGGCTGCCGCGGATGCGGTCCCGCAGTTCCTCCGTGGCCGCCTCGGTAAAAGTCACCACCAGGATCTGGTCCACCCGCCACTGGGCCTCGACAACCAGGCGCAGATAGAGCCCGGAAATGGTGTAGGTCTTTCCCGTTCCGGCACTGGCCTCGATTAGATGATGCCCCTGGAGATCGCTCCACAGGGGATCGGTTCCTCTGCAATCTTCCTGGCTCATTATTGAAGCACCTCGGCAATGGGCTGAAAAATCAGCTCGGCCAGCTCCCGGAAAGTATCTCCCTCCTCCCGCAGGGGATCCATATGGCCGAAGACCAGGTGGAAATAAGGGTCCAGCTCCTCGCCGGAATAGGGATTGTGCTCGTTATGGAACCAGATGTCCCGGGCGCTTTTCATGGCTTTCTCCCTGTTGCCGACTTTGGCCATACTCCGGGCATAGGCCAGGGCGGAACGGGGAGGAAAGGGCAGGGGGGATTTGAGCCCCTGCCAGAGAAATTCCCCCAGCCGCTGCAGCTGCTGCCTGGCTGTCTCCGGACCAATAGCCTCCAGTGCAGCCTGCTGATCCAGGGAGAGGATCAGGGCCCTGTGTTCCACCTCGGGAAATTCGGCTGCCGCCAGAGCCAGATGCCGGATGCGGGTGTCCAGGGCAAAGGATTCGTTCACCCTGCCGCAGCGCTGGGCCAGAAGCCCCTGCTCGCAAATCCCGCTCAGCCGGTCCAGGATCCGGACAGGGCCGGCCTCCAGCTCCAGCCATACAGGGGGAAGATCCGGCTCCGGCTCCTGCTGGAGCAAGGAAATGAAGCGCTCCACCTGGGCCCTGGCCCTGGAGAAGGCCCTTTCCCCGGGCTGGCCGTGGGGAAGAAACCCCTCGGCCCGCAGGATGTGGTAGGCCTGCCGGGTGGTGCCGCCGCAGCGCCAGCATTCCAGGATGCGATTGCGGACCAGGTGCTCCTCCAGCGGGGCCAAGGTGAACGGCTCCTGCTCCTGCAGCTCCTCCTGCGCTGTCTCCAGATTGAGCCCCAGTCTCTGGCGCAGGAGATAGCGGACAGGGTGGCGGTAGAAGGCAGTTATGTCTTGCAGGGAAAGGGTGCGCCAACTTTCCTCTGGCTCCGGCAGGTGGCTGTCCAGGAAGGGAGTGGGCTTAGGCTGGGGCTGGCCCTTCCGGGTGATGATTTCCTGTGCTGCCCGGCAATGGGCAGCTGAATAACTGAAAAGCGAGGGATGGGCAATGTCCTGAAAATACCTGGGGCTGAAGGGCTGCAGGGGATGAACAGTGGTCAGGGCATGGCTGTAGCGATCATAGCCCGGCGGAGGCTGAAAGGTGCGGTCCACAACCTCCAGTAGCTCGCTTACCAGAACCGAGGGAGGCCGGGTGGTGTTTTCCCGGATATCCCTTCCCACATAGCTGATGTACAAGTGCTTTCTGGCTGAAAGCAGGGACTCCAGAAAAAGATAGCGGTCGTCCTCCCGGCGGGAGCGATCCCCGGCGCGGCGATCCTCGGCCATGAGATCGAAGGAGGCCGGAGACTGCAGGCGCGGAAAACTGTCCTGGTTCATGCCCAGCATGGCCACTACGGTAAAGGGTATGGCCCGCATGGGAATCATGGAGCAGAAGGTAACCCCGTTGCCCGGAAAGCCCACACCCTCAATGTCCAGGTTTATATGGCTGTTTATCTGCCGCAGGACAACATCCCGGGAGATGGGCTCCTGCATCCCGGCTTCCTCCGCACAGGCGGCCAGGCGGGTGACGGCCTGGAACACCGCTCCCGCATCCGTTTCCTCCCGGGGACCCGGAGCGGAGAGGAAGCGATCCAGATATCGGCGCAGTATTTCTGTCCAGTCCCAGGGGAGATGCTCGCGGACAAGGGTGTCCCGCCAGCGGAAGAGATCGCGGGCAAAGGCTTGGAACCGGCCCAGGGTCTGGGCCCATTCCCCCTCGGGGCCGGAGTAGGGCAAAAGCCCGTTCCACAGGGTCAGACCGTTTCCGGGAAGGGCATATCCCAGAATCTGGCGGTCCAATCCCCTCTGCCAGGTGTGCTCCGCCTCGGGAGGCACTCCGTGGGAAGCCAGGAAATCCTTGTCGATTCCCCAGCGGATGCCCGTGTCCCGGACCCATTCCCTGATCCTATCCCGCTCGGTGCTGCTGATGTTCACTGCAGCGAGTACGGGATCCATCTCTAGAAGATCCAGGATATCCTTGTTGGTGAAGCGGCTGTCCGGAAGCTCCAGCAGCCGGAAGGCGGCCTCCACTACGGGGGATCTGCTGCGCAGGCCCTGGTCCGCTATACGGTAGGGTATGCGGGGCCGGTCCTCGGGGTGGTCGAAGACCGCCTGGATGAAGGGGGTGTAGGTGTCTATATCCGGAGTGGTGACAGCAACCTCGCTGGGTCGCAGCTCCGGATGAGCCTGGAAAAGGGCCAGGAGCTGCTCGTAGAGGACCTCCACCTCGCGCAGAGGGCTATGACAGGAGTGAACAGAGATGTTCGCCGCAGGAGAGTCTGACTCCGGGCCGGGCAGAGGGGGGTGCTCAGCCTGCTGTGCCCCTCCGCGATCACGCAGGTTGAGGATATCGGACTGCAGAGCGGAGAGCACGGTCTCCGTACCCGGATCGTAGTACAGCTCCGCCCCCGGGACGGGTTCGTAGTCCTGCACCATTGCCTGAAATTCCGCCCATTGGGTGCCCAGGGAGGCCAGCAGGGGATTGCCGGTTTCCAAACAGGACACATCCTGTTCCGGTCGCAGGGCCAGTTGGGCGATACCCCCGGGAGTGAGCAGGTCTCCCGCGTACTCGCTGCTCGGGGCCATCTGGTATAGATCCACGGGAATGTGCCTGGCCACCCGGCAGAGTATATCCAGATGGGCCGGAGGAAGGGAGGGGATGCCGAAGAGGAAGATGCGGCAGGGCAGAGAGGTTTTCTCCGGTAGGGTTGCCTGGCCAGTCCAAGGCAGTCTTTGCTGCACCTCGCGCAGCATCCTGGCCCGGTGGTGGACCTGCTGGGAGTCCAGCCGCAGCAGCGAGCGCCAGATCCTGACCTGCCAATGCTCCTGCTCTCCCTGTTCCCAGGAGGCTATCCAGTCCGGCCGGTATAGGAGGTATTGGTCCAGGACATCGGCTATGCGACAGGAGAGCTCGAAGCGGCTCAAAAGGTCTCCCTGTTGCAAGTATTGCTGCAGTTCCGGAAAAGAGGAGGCGTCTTCCCCGAGGACCCTGTAAACACCCCAGCTCAGGGATTCCGGACGGAATCTGTCCGAGGGCTGAATGTCCTCCCCGGCCAGAATCGCGCCCATTATCTCCCAAACCAAGGATGCGGGGAAGGGAAAGCGCAGGTTGGCGGCTATCTTGTTGCGGTCCGCCAGGCGCATGGAGAGCCAGCGGGCCATGCCGTTGCTCTGCACAGCAATCAGGAAGGGGGTGAATACATCGGCCCCGGTCTGCTGGCAGTGCTCGGCCAGGAGGTCGGCAAGATCCTCCAGGCGGTTGCCGGTGTGCAGGGTGAGCAAAAGCGGGGCTCCTTGCTGTTCTTCAATCTCTTTGTCTTGATTATCTACAGGCGAAAGCCGGGAGTTTCAGCCCAGAGAGGATAAAGCCTGGTTGTTCAGGAGATCAGACCCATCAAATGATAGCGGCCCTCGATTATTGCCGCCACCAGGAGAAGGGGGAGCACGAATACCAGGAAAACGCAGTGGGCTCGCTTTACCCTTCCCCACCATCCCAGAGGTTCTGGCGCGCCTCGGTAACCCCAGCCTCTCCAGAAGCCTACCCCGAGGGCAATGAACATGGCCGGCAGCTCGAATACTCCGTGGGGAGCCAGCATCGCGGTAAGCTCATACCAGGTGGCGTCCTGCAGCCAGGTGAACAACCATCCTATGAGCAGGCCGTTGGTTGCCGCCAAGAACAGGGGTACCAGCCCGAAAAGGGCCACGAGGCAAGAGGCTACGTAGCATATGAGCAGATTGTGGACAAAGACGCGGAAGATGAATTCCCAGGCCCCCAGATGGGCAAACTGCTGAACCAGGGTGGTGATCTGGGCCTCCAGGAACTGGAAATGCTGGGGAAAGCTCCAGCCCAGTATCGCAGCCAGCCCGTAGACCACAGCCACGAGCGCGATCCCGCCCCTGGCCCTGCTCAGGGTGTTTACCGCAGTTTGGACAATTCCCATGCGGGGTGTTCACCTTCCTTGAGACGCCAGCAAGAAGTCTTTTTGCAGGCGCCAGAAGTCAGAAGACAGAGGTCAGAAGTCAGAAATATCAAAAAGTTATGATGTCACGAGTTTAACATTATAACCAGGTTTTCTAATTTTTGCAGTTACACCTTTCTTGGTTAGCGGTATGACCACTCTTTTACCCTACAGCTCTATCCGGCGCAACAATTGCGCGTTTATGGCCACGATAACCGTGCTTGCGGACATGAGAATGGCCCCCACTGCCGGGACGAGCAGTATGCCCGCCCAAGCCAGGACACCGGCGGCCAAAGGGATGGCCACGATGTTGTATCCCGCGGCCCACCAAAGATTTTGCACCGTCTTGCGATTGCTGGCCCTGCTCAAGGCGATTATCCGCCACACATCGCGCGGGTCGCTTCGAACCAGGACCACGTCTCCGGCCTCAACCGCCACATCCGTGCCCGCACCGATGGCGATCCCTATGTCCGCGGTAGCCAGAGCCGGGGCATCGTTAACTCCGTCCCCCACCATGGCCACTCGCTTTCCCTCCTTCTGCAGCCTCTGGATCCGTTCCGCTTTATCCCCGGGCAAGATTTCCGCATAGACTATATCCATGCCCAGCTCCTTGGCCACGCTGTCAGCCACTTCCTGGGAATCCCCGGTAAGCATGGCCACGGCCACTCCCTCCTTCCGCAGCTGCTCCACTGCTTCGTAGGATTCGGGACGAATTGCGTCCGCAATTGCGAAGGCCGCGAGCAGGCGGTTATCGTCCATCAGGTAGACCACGGTGTGACCCTGTTGCTGAAAGCGCTGGACTGCGCTGTCAATTTCGCTTTCCTGGTCCATGTTCAGCTTGCGCAACAGCGCAGGTCCGCCCACCTGCAGCCTTTGCCCCTCTACTGTGGCTTGGACTCCGTGCCCGGGAATGGCTTGAAAGTCCTGGGCAGGGGGCACTTCCAATCCTGTTTCCAGGGCGCTTTGAACCAGGGCTCTGGCTATGGGATGCTCCGAATCGTGTTCCGCAGCTGCGGCCAAGCGCAGGGCCTGGTTTCCGTCGATTCCCTGAGAGACGGCAGTCTCCACTACTCGATGCTCCCCCAGGGTAAGGGTGCCGGTTTTGTCGAAGACCACCACGTCAAGTCTCCTGGCCTCCTCCAACCCCAGCCTGTCCCGGACAAGCAAGCCGTTGCGCGCGCCCAGGGTGGTGGATATGGCAATAACCAAGGGCACGGCAAGGCCCAGCGCGTGGGGGCAGGCGATAACCAGGACCGTGACCGTGCGGGTAATGGTGAAATCCAGGGTGGCGCCAAAGACCAGCCAGGCAAGGAAGGTGAGGCCCCCAGCTCCAATGGCCACCAGGGTGAGAAAATAAGCTGCTCTGTCCGCCAGGGCCTGTACCCGGGAGCGGGAGCTCTGGGCCTGTTCCACCCTGCGCATGATTCCGGCCAGGGTAGTGCGATCTCCGGTGCCCACAACCTCCACTCGCAGCGATCCCTCTCCGTTGACAGAGCCGGCTATTACCCGGTCGCCCTCGCCCTTTTCCGACGGTTTCGACTCTCCGGTGATAAGGGCTTCGTTGACAGAGCTGCCGCCGCTTCGAATAACGCCATCCGCGGGAACCGCCGATCCCGGACGAACCAGCACTAGATCGCCCTCCCGCAGGTTGTCCACCGGAACCTCTTCGGTCCGTTCTTTATCCAGAACCCTTTCCGCAGTGTGGGGAAGAAGTTTGGCCAGCTCCTTGAGCGCTCCCTTAGCCTGGGAGATGGAGCGCATTTCAATCCAGTGACCGAGCAGCATGATGGTGACCAGGGTGGACAGCTCCCACCAGATTGCGTGCCCCGGGAACCCCAGGGTAACCGCAGAGCTGTAGATAAAGGCCACGCTGATGGCCAGGGCGATTAGGGTCATCATGCCGGGCAGGCGGTCGGCCAGTTCGTGGCCTGCTCCCCGCAGGAAAACCAGCCCTCCGTAGATGAAAACAGCGGTGCCGAAGAAGGCGGGAATAAGGTGGGAGCCCGGAAACTCGGGTGCCCGATAGCCGAACCATTCCTGCAGCATGGGCTCCCAGAAGAGGGCCGGGAGGGTCAGCACCAGGCATATCCAGAACCTGGTGCGGAACATCTCCACGCTGTGGCCGGCGTGCTTGTCGTGGCCCTGGTGTTTTTCCCCTCCGGAGTGACCGGCCCCTTCCGGTTCATGGCCGTGTCCCGAATGCTGGGAAGTGTCCCGCTTGTCTTGTTCGTCCGGGTGAGAGTCGTGGGCATGCTGTCCAGGTTCCGAGGCTGACATGATGCTCTCCTTGTGGATAGGTTGGATCCGGCTCCATCGGGTTTGCCTCCAGGACCGAGTTGGCCTACCCTGTAGATGGATATTGAAACAGCATATCACGATCTTTCCTGTTTTTTAAGTCTGCAAGGCAGGATCCATTTTTACGACCTCAATCGAGAGGTTCCATTTATTTTTTGGGGGGTTCGCCCCCAATCCCCCAATGTCGTGGGTCACAACGAGGTTTTCAAAAAAATGGCGTTATATACCGATGGGTGTGGTAGAATGATTGGAAATAACCGCGAATATCAGGCAGATCACCTAAACTGAGCGATAAAGCCGCTCAGTTTAGGTGTGAGCAAGAGGTGTTTTGAGCTATGCCCGCTATGGACGACGTGTTGCGCCACTACAGTTTCGATTCCCGGGACGAGGGAAACCGCTCTCAACTGGCGGAGATTATCCTGCCACTCAAGGAGCAGTTTGCCGAGGATTTTTACGCCTGGCTGGAAGCCGATCCCTACACTGCCTCCTTTTTTCCCAGTCAAGCCGCGGTGAACAAGCGCAAGAGAACCATACAGGACTGGCTCAACTGGATGCTCACAGCCTCCTTCGATCATCGCTTGCTATTGAGGCTGGAGCGTATCGGCAAAAGGCATGTGGAAATTGGGCTGGAGGGCCACTATGTAAATGCGGCTATGGGCTTTATTCGCCGCTACTTCCATCAGGTACTTTCCCAGGCGGTCAGCGAGGAGCAAAAGAGGAAATCCCTGCAGGAGACCCTGGACAAGACCCTGGATATAAGCCTGGATGTGATGACCAGCTCCTACCGGGAGGCGGAGCTGAAGAAGGTCTTCCTCTCCAAGCAGGCGGAATATCGTATGGTGCAGTGGGCGGAGCGGTCCCTGCACGGCTTGAACCTGGTCCTAATGGTGGGTCTTTTGCTCATGGCCGCTGGGGTGACCTATCTGTTGGGCTCGGATATAGTCTATGCCTTTACCGACGAGGTGGAGCACGGGGTGATCAGGGCCCTGGGCTCCCTGCTCATCCTGTGGATGATGATCTCCCTTCTGCATGCCCAGATCGAGCAGCTTAAGGGGGGCAAGCTGCATGTGCGCATATTCGTGGATCTGGCTCTGGTGGCCTTTATCCGTAAACTGTTCGTGGCCAGCCTGGAAGGGGAGGATCCCGTGCTTTTCGGTTTGTACATCTCCACCATACTGGTCCTGGGCGTGCTCTATTTCCTTATAGGCTGGACTGAGAGCAGGAAGGGCTGAGATCGGCTCTCTACCCCTCTTTTTCCCAAGGAAAAATGGCAGTGCAATCCATTGATTTTTTTCTTCTTGGGGCAAAAGAAGGAACAAAGCTAGTTGCCAGCCGGAAGAGGGACTTTCCGGATGCGGACTGGCCTGAGGGCTGGGGCGATGTAGCCGACTTTCTTTCAAGGGTCCAGGCAGCAGCCTGGCTCACCATTTCCAGCCTGGCTCGGCCCGGCGAGGAAGGTTGTGCGATCTGGGGCAAGGGCCAGGTGGGCAGCAGCCGAGCTATTGCCCTAGCTGATACTTTCGCACGGCCTTGTTGTGCTCTTGCAGGGTTCGACTGAACTTGTGGGTTCCGTTGCCCCTGGAGACGAAATAGAGGTAGTCGTGCTCTTCTGGGGAGAGTACTGCCTCTATGGACTCCAGGCCGGGAGAAGCGATGGGCGAGGGAGGCAGCCCTGGATGCTGGTAGGTGTTGTAGGGATTGTCTTCGT
>CAYSPQ010000006.1:9941-15647 GCA_964432965.1 uncultured Desulfohalobiaceae bacterium | reverse complement strand
AGCGTGATTGTATGCAGCCAGGTAGAATGTTTCGTGCCCGTATGCCCTTTCCACGCAATCCCTCCAGGCAGTGGCAAGATATGGACCGCCTCCAGAATTCAGGGAAACGTATTGGTCCCATTCCCGGCCGTCTTCTCTGGCGAGAAGCCTGATTTCCGCCAGGGGCATAGCAGAGCCAACAGAGTCAAACATCGTTGTCTGCTGAAGTTAGATACCAGGGACCGGATTTCAATCTTTCCGCCCATCCGTTTCTGTCCGAGGTATATATGAACATCTCTTGTTCCCTGGAGCGAAGCGAAAAACCCAGATCCTGAAGGCATCCAGCATAAGATGAGTCGCCTGTAAAATTGCAAGAGATCGCCTCTGCTCCCATTGACCTTTGATACTCGGCAAAGGAGGCAAACAACTGCTGGAAAGCAGGCAGGTCCGGAGCGAAAAAATCGGCAATGCCAGCTCGCTTGCCGTTCAGGCTGAATGCTATGTAGCAATCAGAATTTTCGCGCTTTCCGTTTTGCAAAGTGAAAAACCGATACCGGGCATAGGGCGAGGTACTGAAACGCCATTTCAAAAACTTTCTGTTTCTGTCCCCGATCAGGGAATATTCATTGTACTGCTCTGGCAGACCGAGGAGCTTCTCTTTACCCGCCTCTTCAAGATCGAATATTGCCCCTTTTTGTTTGCGCTTTATTAGATTAAAAGGCCGCAGTCTCAGAAAAGGGTTCAAGGTGAAGGATGCTGCCCTGGCGAGGGCGGGAATGCCCGTGCGTTTTGCAATATACGGATACAGGCTCAAGACCTGCGTCAACTCGCACACCTTGTCCAGCACTTTGAAGCCAGCCCTGCGCATAACCGGTCCGGAGTTCCTATTGGGGATGCCGAAAAGGATGCTGGGCGCCAGGGATTCACATTTTTCCATGGCAGCTTTCATCAGCCTGACCGCTGGCCCCAGCGCCCTGTGCTCTTTGTCCACGGTGAGATCTCCGCAGATGAATCCTGAAATCCTTTGTCCTCCAGCATACATAGTCCTGGGGAACATGGAGACAGAGCCCACTGTGGAATCACCACCCTTTTCGCGCAGATAAAAACAGACAGGCTGGCCGGAGGGATTGTTCTCATAGAGCCATTGATAACGGTTTTCAGGCATGGAACCAAAATTCCTATCCCACAGCGACATCAGGATTTCCCTTTGTCCCTGCCCATCCGACTGGACCACTGTATAGGCCATAAGCCATCCATGCCTGTATCTTAACTTTCTGAAAGCAATACACACCCGGGCAAGCGAATCTATATCCGTCTCTTTCCAAAATCGTGCTCGTGGATTTTGATGTCCTCTTCCCGAAACGCTCCCTTGCCCAGAACCTTTTGAGCCAGACCCAAAAAGCGGGCTATGGTGCTTTCCGGAAAATCGGGATCGTGCTGCTCTTGGTTCCTGCTCAGCGGGAAAATATAGTGCTTGGCACCATGGTAATCCAGCGCAACAGGGTCCGTGCCGGCGAGAATGGTTCGCATATGAGCTGCCTTGCTAGTGTCTGTGCGGCTTCCCCACCCCACCCATTCCGCGGTTGTTATATTCAGGTCTGCTTTTCGGATGGTTTTCATGAAATAAGCCAAAGGGCCGGCCTTGGCATACTCGTAATAACCCGAGCCGCAGGCATGGACATTGGCGTACCCCTCGGGGTCAAGACCCCACCAGCCGCAGGAGAGATCCGTAATGCCCATATAATTCTTGATGGCGCTGGTTGTGCCGGTGCTTCCGTGGTCGTTCAGCACGGCAAAATTGATTAACCTGATGGGCCTGTTCTGCAGATATCTGCCGCCTCCCCTGCCGTCCCGCTGGTACACCCCTTCCTTTAAATCTATGGTTATGCCGCTGAACTCAGAGGTGAAAACAGGGTAACTCATCTTCACCTTCCAGCTTTTCCACCCCCAAAGACCTTCAAAGAGATAGTCCTCGTCACTCCATATATAGCCGTCCCCCTGGGCAGGTGAGCTGACCACCCCTCCATTCTGGCCGTTTCCCCAGGCATCCGTCTTGGGTCCTCCGTCCCGCCAATGGTACTTGGTGACATTCTTGATTCCCTGGTCCCGGTAAAGGGCAATCAATGAATTGAGGTTGTGTCTGACTCCGTGAATATCCCCGTTGATTTCGCTCAGATGGACCCAGCCGCGAATATTGTCCTTTTCCTTTTCCGTAAGCGAGTCGTCCATAAAATGATGGTTTTCAGCAATGATTATCTCGCCGTTGAAACCAGGAATTTCCAGGACCAGGTCTATAAAGCCCTTCATGGCCGCCAAATTGGTTCTTCCCTGATTCCACCACTGGGCATTCGGCTTTAATATGACTATGTCATTAATTCCTATGAAATTTCGCACACCGCCCATCATATCCACAGCCTTGGCTACATTTTCTTGTGGGGTGCCGTTTTTGGCCACATAAACTTCAGCGGGCGTCCCTGACCGGTCTTTCTTTCTTGCAGTTATACGTTCCGCCTGTAGGAGAAAGGACTTGATGTGTTTTTTGGGCAAGCCGAACATAGCTGCCGAGATTGTGGCCAATAAGGCTCCGGACACTATGAGGAACCTCCTCTTTGAATTCATGCATATTTCCCTGGTTGTTTTGATTGATTACAGGCATTCTTGGGTTGCGGCAACCGCCTCCGCAAGAAAAGAAGACACGTTTGTTCCCTCGCTCGAGGTGGAGGCAACGATTACGGAAGCATTTGTGCGCCTGTTGAGCAGGCCGTTGGCAAAGCTTAAGAACTTGGCCTTGTAGCGATTGGTGATAGCTTTTCCCTCTATATTGTACCAAAAGTAAATGTCCGAGATTTTGTTTTGAGAACGCATCTGCGTCTTGTTGATCCGGAAAGCCTTGTTTCCTTCTTTGATATGCAATTTCCTTGCCTCCTCGTGCATCCAGGCCCGGCGATAGTGGACTATCTTCCTGTTCATGTCCTGCTTTTGCAAGTAGCCGATGTACAACTCAACACTGTTGCCCTCCTTGTCCTGATAGAGCCTCATCAGCTCCGCGTCCGCGGAAAAGGGCCGGATACGTTCACTTGTGTCTTCCAGCTCCTGTCCGGTGTACCCGGCCAGACTGTTGGGAAAAAGGCTCAAGGGCAGCTTCGGGGGAACGGATTGCGGGGTATACAGATGAACCATGCCCAAGGTGAGGACACAAAGGACAATGGCCATTGCACAGGGCACTGCCCGGCTGCGCGGAGTTGATTCCTTGCTCCCGCCGTTTTCCGAAGGGGAGAAGCTGTCCTGCCGGGTATCCTCCGGCTTATCCGGAGGGCTGCTTTTCTTCCCTTTTTTCCTCAGAACTGTGCTGATCAGCACCAGCAAGGCAAGTCCGAAAAAGAAAATAAAGGATACGTACAAGGTTTCCGCCGGGCCGTGCAGATCGACACCTTCGTTGTAAAGGGCGTATATGCCGATAAGAAAAACGCGCAGTCCATTGGCCATAATCCCGATGAAAAGGGCCAGAATTATCAGCAGTATTCTCGGGAGAGCAGAATTCTGGGTGAAATAGGCTAGCGGAACAGCAAGAGCCAGCAGAGCGACAATATGGCTTATGCCGCTGCAGGCTCGCACTACTTCCAGGGAAATATGCGGCAGCTCTACAAGGGTCTGGTCCAGAAATACCGGAAATCCGAAGAGATTATACAGCCTAGCGGCTATGAATGCAGTTGCCTGTTGAAGATAAAAGCCGATGCTTCCTAAAAGCTGTTCCAGCAGACCGGTTAGGAAAAGGAGATAGCCGATGGGCAGCAACAAGATGCGGAAAAGGGGGAATCCGGCCAACAGCAGCACGGAACCCAGCAACACCGGGACCATGGATATTTGCTGCACCAGGAGCGTGTTGCCTATCTGGCCGGCAAACAAGGCAAAGCATCCGGAGGCAAGCAAGAACGTACCCGGCAATATGGCGGGAGCAATGGGCAGATGCCGGATTTCCCTTCTCTTTACCCAGATGAGGTACAGGCTCACCAAAAGAATCAGCGGCCCGTGACCACCGTCCGGAGTGGTCCAGCTCCGGAAGATATTCGCCGCGACTTCGTGGTATAAAGCGGCAAAAACAGCGGCCAGCGGAATGCAAGCCAGCGGATAGGGGTGGAAGGTCCACTTCCGTGCCGCTTTTGCTTGGGACTTGGCTGCGTCCGTGTCGGCTAATTTTGGGGCTGAAAATATTGTGAGCAATGTCGTGTCATTGAAGCAGCGGCGTGATGTGGGCGCTGACCACCCTGATTTCGCTCGAGTTGTCCGAATAATACCTTATCCGATCGTATCTGCCGCATTTTTCCAGGAGCCGGGTGACTATCCTGTCCTGCCCCTGGCCGATTTCCAGGACCAGTACTCCGCCCGGCTGTATAAATTCCGGAGACTGAGTTATAACCCTGCGGAAGATGTCAATGCCGTAGGCTCCCGCCTCCAGGGCAACAATCGGCTCATGCGCAGTGATGTTCCAGGTCAGCTTGGCCAGAGATCCTGTGGGGATGTAGGGGGGGTTGCATACCACCATGTCCACGAATCCCTTGTACTTCTCGTTGGACAATGGCTCGAACAGGTCTCCGCTGAAAAGGGAAATGCGAGACTGCAGGCCGTGCCGAGCCACGTTCTCCCCAGCTAAATTTACTGCTTCCGGGGAGATATCGCAGGCAAGGACATGACAATGGGGAACTTGAGCAGCGATACAGACAGCAAGATTGCCGGATCCAGTGCCCAAGTCGACTACAAGCAGCGGGGACCCTTCCTTTCCCCTATCCCTGGCCAGCTGTATAGCGGCTCTGGCCAGCAGCTCGGTTTCCTGCCTGGGTATAAGCGCGGCAGGAGAACAGGCAAGATCCATACCCATGAACGTGGCGCATCCCAATATATACTCAAGGGGACGGCCTTGGCCGCGAGCCTCGATCAGTTGCTGCAAAGAGACACCAGTCTCGCCCGGCAGTGCCTCGTCCATCCCGCGCACGGCCCCCGAGGAAAGCACATCCAGAAGGGACAGGGTCTCTTTCAAGGGGTCCTTAAATCCGGCCCTTTCAAAGCTATTCAATATTTCGTAGAAGCCGTTGAACATTCTTGCCGTCCCTTTTTTCATTAACTTGCTTCTAATCTTCTACACCATGAAGAAGAGAATCTAGCTCGAGCTCGAAAGGAAGACCTGCCAGTTGACGAGTCAGCTTATTCCCCGTTGCCAGCCTGTTCAGGTCAGGGCCAGAGCGGTCTTCATGATCTTCCCGCTAGCGCTCTTGGGGAGGGTCTCCCGGAATTCCACCTTTTGTGGAACCATGAAATCCTCCAGATTAGACCGGCAATGCCTTAGAAAGTCCCTTGCGGTCAGGGCAGATCCAGGCTTCAGCACCAGATAGGCCTTGACTGCCTGCCCCAGGATCGGATCCGGCTCGCCCACCACTGCCGCCTCGACCACATCCGGGATCTCGTAGAGCACGGACTCCACTTCCTGGGGAGCCACCTTCTCACCCCGGCTCTTGATGATATCGTCCTTGCGCCCCACAAAATAGAAGTAGCCCTCCTCATCCATGCGGAAGAGATCACCGCTGTAGCAGATGCGATCCTCCGGGCCGCTTCCGTCCTGGAAGCGTGCCGCGGTTGCCTCCGGGTTATCCCAGTAGCCCCGCATAACGTGCGGGCCGCGGATGACCAGTTCTCCTTCCTCACCGGGCCCCAGTCGACGGCCGGTCCCATCCT
>CAYSPQ010000006.1:3813-9931 GCA_964432965.1 uncultured Desulfohalobiaceae bacterium | reverse complement strand
CAGCCATGCCTCGGTGCCGGGTATGGGCCTGCCCACCGACCCCGGACGCCGGCTAAGTTGATCCGGGCAGAGGTAAAGGGTGCGCTTGGTCTCGGTAAGACCGTACATGGAAAACAGGGAAGCCCCGGGAAACTTATCCTGAATGGCCTTGATGTGTCCGGGCGCAAGTGCGGCCGCGGTATTGCTTATATAGCGCAGGCTGCTTAGGTCGTAAGGTGACAGATCCATTTTCAGCAGGATGGAGAAAATGGTGGGAACACCCGGAAATCCCGTAACTGTCTCCGAATCCATCAGCTTTAGCGCCTTGGCCGGGAAGGCAAAGGACTTTTCCAGCACCAGGGTGCCCCCGAACCTGAAAGTCATGAGCAATTGATAAAGCCCGTAATCGAAGGACAGGGGCAGAACGTTCATGACTATATCCCGGGACTCGTTTTCCAGGTAGGAAATGATGGAGCCGGAGGCGAAAACCATATTGTCGTGCCCGGACATGACCCCCTTGGGCTCTCCCGTGCTGCCCGAGGTATAGATCAGGCAGGCTAGCTCCCGGCCGGTCAGATTGCACTGCTGCCGCACGCCGGAATATTCTTCCTGAATATCCTGGAAAAAGAGTTGCCTGCCCGAGGAGCCTACTCTTTCCTCCGGCTTTTTCCCGGTCAGTATGGTGAAATCCAGGCAGGGAGCTCTCTCCTGCATGCTTCCGCCCACCTCCAGTTGGCCGGAAGGCAGCACCATGGCCTTAGCTCGCGAATTTTGCGCCAGGAACAGGAGCTTGTCCGGCTTGGTGGTGGCATTTACCGGGACAAAGATCGCTTCCGCCTTGAGCACGGCAAATATGGAAACCACCAATTCAACGCTGTTGGGCAAACAGAGGATAACCCTGTCACCTGGCTCGATCCCGTAATCGCGAAGAGCTCGGGCCATTTTGTTGGCCCTGGACTCGATTTCCCCGTAGGTCAGCCTTTCCCCCTCACAGACCAGAGCCACCTTGTCCCAGGCCTGTTCTGCGGTCTTCTCCAGGAAATGGTTCACCAAGCAGGAGCCGTCTACCAGGTTCGCCTTCAATTGAGCCACTCCTTGCCGCCGTCCTTTTGCTGCAGAAAGCTGACGATCCTGTTTATGGAATCCAGGTTCTCCGGGACGAGCTCTTCGTCTGCAATCTCCACGCTGAACACTTCATCCAGAAACATAACTAGCTCAAGGATGCCGGTAGAATCGATGATGCCGTTGTCCAGAAAGGAGGTGTCGTTGTCCAATCCCTGGTCATCCCCGAAAAGGAAGTTCTCCACTACGAAATGCCTGATCTTTTCCTGCGCAGTACCCATTTGGTGAATCCTTTCTAACAAGATTGATAGCCGATCTCCGGCACCTCTGCCGCAAGCTGAGCCCCGAGATGAAGGTACCTTGTAGTGGACCTCTTATTCTCTATATCCCGGAACACGCTATCCACCTGCTCCCGGGTCAATCCAATGCACTGCGCCACACTCTCCGGGTCGACACCGTGGTTTTTCCCATACAGGCACAAATCCATCTGGGTATAGGGAAGGGAGAAATAGAACTCATCCTGACCCTGGCTCAGGGAATATGTATCCGTTGTGGGGGCTCTGGACAGGATCTCGGCGGGCAGCCCCATAAAATCCGCCAACTGGTAGACCTGTGTCTTGTAGAGGTGGGCTATGGGCTTCAGGTCCGCGGCTCCGTCCCCCAGCTTGACGAAAAATCCCTGATCGTACTCCAGTCGATTGGGTGTGCCGGCAACTGCGTAGTGCAATCTGTCTGCGTGATAGTATTCCAGCATTTTGCGAGTGCGCTGCTTGAAATTCGTTGCCGCCAGAATCTCCAGATAGGGCTTGAGCGGAAGCCTTTTTTTGAGCATTTCTCCCTCGGGAGACCTGGCCACCAGGGAGAACAGGCTGAATCCCCTATTCTCGGATGGATCCATGTTTACTATCTTGGATTGCCAGCCCGGGCCGTATTCAGGGATAACACAGCGCACCGCCTCCTCGTAGCGGCGGTAGAATCCCAGGGCTTCTAGGATGCAGGAGATGTCCTCGACTATCGTGTCCAGGCCCAGATGCCGGGCAAGCAGACTGCTGCAAACAAGAGTATCTGGAGAGGAATGCCGTTCCGGCATTTCCAGTCCCAGCACTCTTTTTCGGCCCAGGGCCCGCACCGCAAGAGCGGCGCAGACACTGCTGTCTATCCCCCCGGAAATGCCAATGACCAATCCCCGCCGCTTGATCCGGTTCTTAAGGAGCGAGCGGATGGACTCGACTATTCGCTCGCTTTCCCGCCGGGGATCTATCCTCAGGGACTCTTTGCTGAACTCCATTCTATCCCGTCCTTTGGACTATCTTGTTTACTCTGCCGGGCGAGGCCATTTTGGAGGAAGAGCCCTCTACGAATTGCTCCTGCAGGATTCGGGTGGATAAAATGCCGGCCAGGGCCATATTCTCTACCTCGCTAGTTGCCGTTTTGCCCTGATTGCGACATTTCTCCAGCAGGCCCCTAACTTTTTGCGTGTGGAAAAGGCCGCTCTTTTCAAGCCCTTGCCAATCCACAACCTCTCCAGGTTCCCTGTGCTGGAAGAAAGCCTGTCCGATGGGAGCCCGGTAGGGCTGCTTGGATCTCTTGATAACGGAATCCGGAATACGGCCTTGAAACGCCTTCTTCAGCAGGTACTTCTCCTGCAGCCCCATGATTTTCCATTTAGCCGGCAGCCTGGCGGAAAAATCAATGATACGGTGATCCAGAAAGGGTAGCCTTAGCTCCACGGAATTGGCCATGCTCATCCTGTCCCCCTGGGAAGACAGCAGATAGTTGGACATGAAAATCTCCATCTCCAGCCACTGGGCTCGGGGCAGAACCTCGCGCTCGCTGAATCCCTGGGGCAATAGCGTCTCCAAATCGGCAAGGGGGTTGAAGTCTCCCAGCTCGGCCTGAACCGCTGGATGAAGGAATGCGAGGCACCTGGAGGTGTTCTTCCAGCGCTGGCGATGTGAGCTGAGCGGATCCAGGTGCTCCTCCCCGTTTACGGAGAAGAACTTCTGCAGGTAGGCGCGGCTTCGGGAGGGATTTTTGAAGACATAGGGATAGAGACGCTCCAGCAGGAGCGGCCGCAATTTCGAGTTCGGCATGCGTCCCCAGAAGGAGCGGACCTTGGCTTCCTTGAAGATGTTGTATCCTCCGAACAGCTCGTCCGCGCCCTCGCCGGTCAGGACAACCTTAAACCCGCTGTCCCGGACCAGACCGGAGAGCATTAGCAAGGGAACGGGGCTGGTGCGCAGAATAGGCTTTTCGCAGTGCCAGACCGACTTGGCGAAAAGCTCTTGTATATCCCGATTGCGGACATTCACCTGGCGGTGTTCCGTGCCCAGAAATTCGATCATTCTTCTTTGATGGCCGGACTCGTCAAAAGCTTCCTCCTCGAAACCCAGGGAAAAGCTCTGGAGAATAGTACCGGATTCGCCAGCAACAAGGGAAGTTATAATTGAGGAGTCCAGGCCTCCGCTCAAGTAAGCCCCTACAGGCACCTCCGCCCGCAGGCGTAGACGGACCGCCTCCCGCATCAGATGGACCAGCTCCTCCTGTGCCTCTAGCTGGCTGCCGCTCCATTGCTGCTCCGGAGGATACCAGGGAAGACTCCAGAAGGCCCGCTGAAACGCAAAGCACTGACCAGGCCTAATCAGCAGGAAATGGCCGGGACGCAATTCCTCTATCCCTTGAAAAATGGTCCGCGAACCGATAGTGGTCCAGCAGGTATAAACCTGGGCCAGGGATTGGAGATCAATACTTCGCCGCACCCTAGGATCTTGGAACAAGGCCTTGATCTCCGAGGCGAAGAGGAAGCTGCCGCCTGCAAAGGTAAAATGAAGGGGGCAGATACCCACTCTGTCCCGGGCCAGGAAAAGCTCCTTTTCCCGGCTGTCCCAGATGGCCAGGGCGAATTGTCCGTTGAGCCGGGTAAGACAGTCCGGGCCCAGATCCTCGTACAAATGCAGGACAACCTCCGTGTCGGTATCGGTGCGAAAGCGATGGCCTTTTTTCAAAAGATCGCCACGCAGCTCCACATAGTTGAAGACCTCTCCGTTGCAAACGATCCAGAACCTGTCGCTCTCATTGGAGATGGGCTGGGTTCCGGAATCGAGTCCGATTATCCCCAACCTGGCATGGGCCAGGCCGACATTTTCATCCAAATAGGCCCCTCTTTCCTCGGGGCCGCGGTGCTCCAGAATAGAGACCATCCGCAGGAGGAGCTCCTCTTGAGCGGGCAGCTCAACAACCTTGTCCAAAAAGCCGGTTATTCCGCACATCTTTTTTCCTGGTCAGATCTATGCAAGTACATCGTAATCCTTATCCAATGTTAACGTGGCCTCAAAAAGGTTTTCTTCCAGCCCTTGCGCGGCTGGATCGATTTTTTTTTCTGCAGGAGAGGAAAAAGGGAGGCAAACTTTTTACTATCTCGGGAGGTCGTCAAGCTGCAGCCGACAGGACGGATACTCCCCTTTGCCAGGCTAGACGCACTCCGTCCCTTTCGGGGACAAAAAATTCTGTCCCATACGGCTTGGCTTGCAGGCACTGTCCGACCAGCAGCCCTGTTTCGACTTGAGCGGCATTTGCAGGGACTCGGCGGAACCTTTTTTCCTGACCCGAGTAGCTGCTGGCTTGAATCGTTTTTTTGCAAGATTCAGGCTAGATATACAGCCCGGCCTCTAAAATAGCTGACTTCGCCTGTGCGGCAAACTCAGCTTGCCCAGCTTTTCCACCATATGGGCCTCGATATCCACGGCCACGGACTGAAACAAGCTTTTCACGTTGAGCACCAGACGGTAATTGTTGTCCTTTCTCTGGATCACGCCTTGCAGACCTCGCAAGGGACCCTTCTTGATCACCACCCAGTCTCCCTCTTGCACGAAATCGTAGGGATACAGGGGAGCATCCAGGCTGATCGCCTTTTGCACCCCGAGCAAATCGGCTAAGAGCCGGGCTTCGTCCTTGACGTCTATAACCCCGGCCATGTGGTTGGACCTGAAAGCCTGGTGTCGTTGCTGATCACTGGACTTGAAAAAGAGATATCCGGAAAACACGGGGACCAATGAATAGCGATCTCTTTTGGACCCCGGCTGACGCTTCTTGATCATGGGCAGATAATAGCCGATGTCGTGAGTGGCCAGATAATCGGCCAGGGCCTTTTCCCTCCTGCTCTTGGTCCTTGCCACCCGCCACTGTCCGGGCAAGTCGCCGTCGGACAGGAGGTGCTCCGGATACAGCTGCCAGGGGTTCCTATCCAGGGAAATGGTCATTTCGACTCCGTAAGGGGTGGGAAGGTGAGAAGGTAAGAAGGTTAAAGGTGCGAAAGCATTAAATTGCCAAGGTGATTGCTTTGCTTTCCCACCTTCTCACCTTCTCACCTTCTCACCTTCCCACTTTCTTACCTTCATACCCACCATCCATCTTTCCTACTTTCTCACCTTTCCTACCTTCTTACTTTCATACTTGCCTACTTTCGCACCTTCTCACTTTCCCACCTCTATACCTTGGCGCTTTCACAATACCACTCCGCTGTTCTTTCCAATCCATCGCGCACCGAATATTCCGGGACGTATTGCAGCAGCTTCCCTGCCCTGCCGATATCAGCCAGGGAATGGCGCACATCCCCCGGCCGGAAATCCCTGTATACCGGCTCAACACCTTCCACTGGAAATCCGGATCGCACCATCAGATCCCTTATGAGGTAGAAAAGCTCTTTCAAGGTTATGCGCTGGCCGAAGGCCACATTGTAAACCTTGTTCAGGGCTTCGGGGTTCTCGGTCGCAGCGGCCAGGATATTGGCCTGCACGCAATTGTCTATGTAACAGAAGTCCCGGGTGGTTTCTCCGTCACCAAAGATGTAAACAGGCTCCCCTGCGGCCAGGGCCGCAAACCATTTGGGAATGACTGCGGCATACGCTCCTTCCGGATCCTGGCGCCGCCCGAATATATTGAAGTATCTCAGGCCGATTGTCTTATAAGTGTAGCAGTCTGCGAAGACTTCCGCGTAAAGCTCGTTCACGTACTTGGTCACCGCATAGGGAGACAGGGGCCTGCCGATCTCGCTCTCCAGCTTGGGCAAGCCCGGATG
>CAYSPQ010000006.1:0-3803 GCA_964432965.1 uncultured Desulfohalobiaceae bacterium | reverse complement strand
TGATCTCCGTAGGTGGAGCTGGAGGCAGCGTAGACGAATCGCTCGACTCCGGCGTCTCTGGAGGCCACCAGCATATTCAGGAATCCGTTGACGTTGCTGGCATTCGTATACAGGGGATCCTCGATGGAACGGGGCACAGAACCGATAGCGGCCTGATGGAGAACGTAATCCGCGTTCCGGCATGCCTTTATGCAATTTTGCAGATCGCGGATGTCACCCTGGAGGAACTGGAAGCGGGACCATTGCTGCGCTGAGACCTTGTGCCGCACATCCTCCAGATTGTGCCTGTATCCGGTGGAAAAGTTGTCCATGCCCACCACCCGCTGATCCAAAAGGAGCAGAGCCTCCAGGAGATTGGATCCTATGAATCCGGCAACACCGGTTACCAGCCAGATTCGGGGATTGTTCCTCAGGTTGTCCAGGATCTCGATATAGTTGTTCATGCCCTTTCCTTTACTCAGTATAAGCGACAAGGCTTACATAGTAGACCGCCACCGCCGTTTCCTTTAATTGGTGTATTAGCAAATTCCGATCCGGAAATCCTATTTAGCTGAAGAATTCGCTCCGCTTCTTTACTTTAAAAAAAACTCAGGAAAATCAAACTAATATACAACCAAACTTTTGCTTTCCTCTCTGACAGCCCTCTGATTGCCTCGCTTCCTTGCCAACCTGATCACGGCTGTGCAAAATCTTGCACCTATTGCACTTTTTCTTTCCAGTTATGCATAAGTTTGCATACCTGATTATTTCTTCAATGAGCCCCTGCCTGCTGCAGATAATCCCTGCAGGTGCTGAAGCGGCAATAGGCAAAAGAGCCCAACATACTGACCAGCTTGGGCTGAGTACGGTGCAGATTGGCGTAATGCCTGAACCTGGACAGCCAGGGGATCTGCTTCTGCCTGGGCTGGCCGGGGTCCGTCTCCCAGGGATGCATATAGAAGTGGTAGGCCCCCTGCGTATTGAGGATCCTGCGCACGGCCAGGTGAAAAAACGCATCCGGCAGAATGCGGAAGTATCCTCCCCCGCTGCAGGGAAGACATCTGCCTGCAACCCATAGATTGCTAAGGGGTAATTCGTAGAATCCCTTACCCATGTCCAGGGCAATGCCTTTTTTGCAGTTTCCGGAAACATCCAGGCAACCGTAGCGGCTGTTCAGGGCAAAGGAGTTGTAGCTGGCGTCGTATCCGTATCCCGCGTTGCGGATAAGCTCCAGGATCTTTAGGGAGATGGAAAAGCTGGGCGCCCGATATCCCTGCACGGGGCAGCCCAGCACGTCCTCCAACAGCTTTCTGCTGCCCTCCAAATCCTGGCTAAGCTCCTTCTCGGACATGCTCGAGCAGAGTCGATGCTCGTTTCCGTGGGAAGCCACCTCATGCCCGGCGGACTGTATTTCCCGAACCAGGGCGGGCATCCTTCGCGCAATCCAGCCCAGAACGAAAAATGTGGCCTGCACAGGATTGCCCTCGTGATCGGTTTTGGAGCCCAGCAGATCAAGCACGAGGTGAGTGCTTTGTTCTATGCGCATCTGCTGCGAAGACCAGGTGCTCAGGGGGAACCACGGTCGGAGGTTTTCCACCTGGAACCAGTCCTCCACATCAACGGTGAAAAGAAAGTGTTGCCCAGCCTCACCCGAGGGGAGGAGACGATTTTTCCCTTGCATCCCTTAGTCCTTCTAATTGAGCCTCCAGCCCTGAGGACGCCAGATCAGGGACAAGGTTGCCCGGTTCTCGTAGTATTCCTCAGTCCGAAGGTTGGAATCCACCCTGCGATGGTCGTAGTCTAGCCCCAGACTTACGTTTCTGGTGAGCATATAGCCTAGGCCGCTGCCCCCATGATAGATGTTGTCCCTGCGCTCTGGCTCCCTGTCCCTGTAAATGCTGCGTCTGTACCCGGCTGAAATGTTCCAGTCCAGATTCCTGCTCAAAGCATAGGTGTAGTCAGCCCTGCCGTGGTAGTATACGGTAAAGCCCTGCTCCTCCTCGTCTCCCAGCATGGTCTCTGTGTAGCCGCTTGCCCCGCGCAGGGTGAAGCTCGATCTTCTCTGGGACCAGGTCTTGTCTATCTCCGCATTGACTATCAAGCTCTCTTCCGAATCCTCCTCGTCCTGCTCCTCCCTGATGTAGTACCCCAAGCCCAGGCTCATGCTTCCTTCCCGGGCAAAGCGATAGGAAACACCGGCCGACGGCTCGTATACCGTATATCCGGGCCTGTCCCCGGTGTATCGAACATGGCTGTGCCTATACTGGACATATCCGTCCACGTTCCGGGTGAAGTTACGCATGAGCCTTGCTCTAGAATCCCAGATGTCCCTGTCCTCGGTTTCATCATATATGCCGTGGGTATACTGCGTCCTGGCCTCCACCCCGTAGGACCTGTTGAACCAGTGAGTCAGACCCGCAGAAGGGCTGTGGCGCACGATATCCTCCTCACCCGGGTTATCGTTCCATTCATGCCGCAAGGCGTATTGGGCATAGACCGTGTTTCTGGGTCCATAGTCGTAATCCAGCCTGGTCCTTGCGGTGTTAATCGTGCGGGGCTCCCTGCCCCGACGCAGCTCCTCTGCATCAATGTAGTCGGGGTCGAGCTCGATTTCCAGATCGCCAGGGTCAAAGGGCTGCTCCCTCCGATCAAAGGAATTGAGAAAAGAAAAGCGCAAATTCCTGTTCAGGTCTTTCCACAGGTCAAGATCTGCCCGGTGTCGCAGGGTATTGTATTCGTCGTAGCGGTAATACATGGAGTAGCTGGGCCGATAGCTGAGGGTCATGCCCTCAGTCCTGCCCGAGGCCTCCAGTTCCAGGCCTGTGCCCACAACAGTTGTCCAGTCCCAGCTCCGGTCCTCTCTTTCCCGGAACAGATTGTCCGTGTAATGCTGCTCCACCCATACTTCAGGGGTGACCGTCCATAACGCAGCGGCTGCAACTGGCTGGCACATGAAAAGGAGCAGCACGGCACCCCCAAAAATTGCAACAAGTCTTCGCATTCGTCTTCCTTGCCTATAAAGACCCTCCAAGGCCCTGCAAGATCCGGCTTTCTCCACCTGCATCCCTTTGCTTCCGGGCCCATTTCTATCCAAATTGCTGGACTAATGAGGAACAATCAGTGAGTCGCCGTCCCTTAGAGGCACATTTAGCTCCGGGGATCTGCCGGAGACTATGTCATTATAGTTGATGCTCACTCTGGTTTCTCCTTCCACGGAATCTTCGCGCAGCAGGACCAGATTTCTTGTGTTGGCCCAATCCGTGAATCCCCCGGCCTTGGACAGGGCCTGGATCACGGTCACATCCTTTATCAGAGGGTATTCCCCGCTCTCCGCAACCTCACCCAACACGAAATAGGAGCCCACCCGTTCCGAAACGATGATCGTTACTTCCGGAGAGGAAATATACTGCTTCAATCTCCTGGTCAGAACCTCCTTGAGCTCCATGGGGGTTTTTCCTGCAGCCAGGACGTCATCCACCAGGGGCAGGCTTATCCTGCCGTCCACCCTTACCGTGATATCCCGGCTCAACTCCGGCTCCTGCCAGACTACTATGCTCAGCACGTCCCCCTTGCCGATTTTATAATGCTCCGGCTCGGATGACGCACCGGCGGCTTCCAAACCCCCGACCTGCATTAAGACAAGCAGGAAGAGGCAAAAGATCCAAACCAGCCATCCTTTTTTTGCACCTTGGTTTTCAAGCATTTTTTTGCTCCCTGTTTTGTTGTTGAGGAGCTCTACCTGGCTCCTCCCTCTCCCACCAGGACTATCTTTGCCGTTTTGAGCACTGTATACAGGTCAAAGACCAGGGAGAGGTACTTAATAT
>CAYSPQ010000005.1:0-15939 GCA_964432965.1 uncultured Desulfohalobiaceae bacterium | reverse complement strand
ACTCCAGCTCTTCCCTCTCGATAAGATCCAGGGACTCGAACATAAAGCCTTCCTGTTTCCTGTTGCTTCCCATGCTCCCAAGCTGATAGGAAAATCCAGAGCTGAACCGACCAGCCCTGGAGACCTCATTTGTTTGATGCCCGAGCGCTCTTCAGGTACAGTCTATTGATTTCCCGGCTTGTTGCTTGCCGACCTCACGCTCCACCCTCGGGGTCTCGGGCCTCGCGCCTGCAGCCCTGCCTAGCCAACAAAAAACATCGGAGACCTATATGAGCGAAAGAGCCTTTCAGTGCCGAATGTGCGGTCATTGCTGCCTAGGTGAAGGGGGAATAGTGGTCTCCGAGAAGGACCGGCAGCGGCTGGCGGAACACTTGAACCTCAGCAGGTTCGACTTGGAGGAGAACTATGCTTGCCGCAAGGGTGACACCTATTATCTAGCCACGCAGAAAGACGGGTACTGCATCTTCTTCCATCCGGAAAAAGGCTGCGGGGTCCATCCCGCAAAGCCGGATATCTGCCGGGCCTGGCCTTTCTTCCTGGGCAACCTCAAGGACGAGATGAGCTGGAAAATGGCCCAGGACTTCTGCCCGGGGATAAACCCCCGCGTCAGCCATTCCGAGTTCATCCGTCAGGGCAGGGAGCACCTCCGCTCGCAGGGATTGATTCACGCGGAGGGAGACGATTCCGCCGCCTCTCTGCAGAGCGCCCAACTGCTGCGGCAGGAGCCTTCCTGAGCCACCCCCGCCGCTGGGCAGAATAGCACTGTACAGGAGCGCTTTCTTGCCTGGGCTGAACGGCAAGTCTCGCTGCAGGGCTAGAACATATCCTGTCCGGACTCCTCGATGGTTTGATCTATGGTGTCCTTGAGCTCCTGGGGCAGGCCCATTATATCCACATTCAGGAATCCGCGGACGATGGTGGAAGTGGCCTCCTCCTCGTCCATTCCCCTGGCCATGAGGTACTCGATCTCCTGCTGGTCAACCTTGCCCACAGCTGCCTCGTGGGAGAGCTCCGCTCCAGCGACCCTGCCATCCAGCTCCGGAATGGCGTGTATCACCCCGTCCTTAAGGATGAGGCCCTTGCATTCCAGGTGACCCTTGGTCTCCCGGGCATTGCTCTGGATATGACCCGGATTGATCAGGGTCCCTCCCGTAGTGATGGTCCTAGCCACTATTTCCGCCGCGGTTTCTTCCTCGTTCAGGACCACCCTGCTGCCGCTGTTCACATAGGATCCCGGGGGAGTGGCGATAACGGAATTGAATCTGGCCACCGCCCTTTTGCCGTTCAAATATACCGTGGGATAGAGCTGCACCGACTCCACTGGCTTCAGCAGGATATAGTTGTTCAGGAAGACCCCGTCCTCCTCCACAACTCCCATGGAGCGGGGCCGCACGTGCACTCCCTCGCCCCAGTTGTGGACCATGGTGAAGGACAGCTTTCCCCCTTTCTTGATATAGAATTCCGAAATGCCCAGGTGCAGGGCTGTATTCACCTCGTGGGAAACGGCGCAGCCGGTTATAATGTGCAGCTCCGAATCCTCCTCCACCACTATTATATTGTGCACATTCTGGCCCACGTTGCTGCCCTTGATGAAGAGGCAGGACTGGATGGGCTCGGTTATTTTGGCCCCTTTTGCCGTGCGGATGAAGTAGCCTCCGTGGAGGTTGTCCGCAACTTCCCGCGTATACTTGTCCTTGTCCGGATTGACCAGTTGCCAGTAGTATTCCGGCAGCCCGTCGTACTGCTGCAGGGCCTGCTTGATGTCCAGGACCTCCACGCCTTCCGTGCAGGTGGAGCAATGCACGTTGAAGTGGTCCATGTGCAGATAGGTGCCGCTTCGCTCCTTCTCCGAGACGTCCACCCCGGCCATCAGCAGCTCCTGCCTGTCCCGCTCGCTCAATTGCCGCAGGTCCTGGAGGGTGACTGGCTCTCCCCCTTCCTTCTGGAAACCGGAGATATCCACGTCCTCCCTTTCCTTGCCCGGTGCCGTATTTCCCTGATCATTGCTTACTGCAGACATCGCACACACTCCTCATAGCCATAGATGCTTACATGATCCAATATATCCCTGGGACGAGCCTCGCAGCAAAGGCTCCCGTCATACATGACCATCCCTCGATCCGCACTGATATAATCCAGGATGTATCCGGTATGGGTTATAATCAGGCCCGAGGCATGGCGGCGCTCCTTCTGCTCCTTCATGCTCATGTCGCTTCGCGGCTCCAGATCCTGCTGCAGAAGCCTGCGAACCATCTTGCCGATAAGGGCCATATTCTCCAGATCCACTCCGGACTCCGGCTCGTCGAAGAGGACCAGACGGGGCTGCTGCGCCAGCAGCTGCAGAAGCTCGGATCGCTTGAGCTCCCCTCCGGAGAAGCCGGCATTGATGTCCCGGTCCAGATGCTCCTCCATCTTGACCTCGCGGGCCAGCCCCTCCACATCCACCTCCTCCCTGGAGCAGATGCGCACCATGTCCCTGGTCTTCAGCCCGTTGATGGTGGGGGGCCGCTGGAAGGACAGGCCCATGCCCAGCTCCGCGCGCTGATTGACCTTGGTGTGGGTAATGTCCTGGCCCCGGAAATTAATGGACCCCTGGGTTATTTCATAACCGCTAAAACCCATCAGGGCCATCAGCAGAGTGGTCTTTCCCGAACCGTTGGGGCCGAAGAGAATGAACGTCTCCCCTTCCCTGATCTCCAGGTTCACACCCTTGAGAACATGCCTGCCGCCCACCTCCACATGCAAATCCTTGACCTGCAGCATAAGACCTTCCTTTGTCCTGGCTTAACCTGTTAGAAACCATATTTACCAAGGGCTGCAAGCCCCGCTAAAGAAATGCTCCGCCTCACGGAGCTACATAAAACGAAAATCGTCATCACTGCCTACGGAATGACAGAAGTAGCATCTGCTGACCACCTTGAACAAGGGGATCAACAGGAAGCCGGCCAGAAACCCGAAAGCATGGGCCCACCAGGCCACTCCCCCCGCGGCCTGGCCTCCCACCGCAGCCGCGAGCCCGAAGAAGAACTGCAGCAGGAACCAGATACCCAGAAAGACTAAGGCCGGCAGATGGATAAAGAAGGGGATGAAGAACACCGGTATCAGGGTCAGCACTGGTGCCCGCGGATAAAGCCGCAGATAGGCGCCCATTACTCCAGCAATTGCCCCGGAAGCGCCGACCACGGGGGCCGTGGAGCCGGAGAAGAACAGAAGATGCCCGGACAGGGCCAGAAATCCGCAAAGCAGATAAAAGCCCAGGAAGCGAAGGGGCCCCATCACATCCTCTATGTTGTCGGCAAAGACAACCAGCATCCACATATTGGTCAGAAAATGCAGGAAGCCGCCGTGCAGGAACATGTGGGTCAGAAGGGGCAGGAGTGTCGCCCCGGGAATACCGGCCAATTCCGTCCATTGAGGATGGAAGTAGCGAGCCGGGACCACGCCCCATTCCAGGAAAAAACGCCTCAGCTCCTCCTCGGACAGACCCAATTGGTAGAGGAAAAATATGGCATTCACCCCGATGATCAGCCAGACAGCCAGGGGAGTGTGTCTGCGGGGTATGTAATCCTTGATGGGGAACATGGATGGCGAATTTGGAGCGAGGCTTCAGCCCTTGCCTTCTGGTTGCAGCGGAGCAAGCTCCTGCCGGAGTAGCCACTGGAAAAAACGCAGCATTCGCCTGCGCCGCAAGCGAGCCAGGATTTTTCCCAGGCGCAGGGCCACCTCTTGCAGTCCCTGCCAGCTCCCCGGGTTGGTTACCACCACATCCGCCTGGCGCAGCTTTTCCTCCTGGGGCAGCTGCCAGGACTCCATGCCGCGCACAGTTTCCGGATCCAGGCCGCGATCTCTGGCAAGCCAATGCCTGCGCATCTCATCCGGACAATGCACCCCGACCACCACATGAAACAAGGACTTCGCCCCGCGGCCGGACTCCGCCAGCAGCGGGATCTCTGCCAGGGCCATGCGCACCCCTTCCTTGCTATTAAAGAAATCGCGCAGATCTTCGAAAACCAGGGGATGGACCAGGGATTGCACCTCGCGCCGCAGGGATTCAGACTGGCTCATCTCGCGAAAGAGGCGCGCCTTGTCCACAGGGGCGTCAGATTCCGGAACAAATCGCTCCCCGAAACTACGGCGGAGCATCTCCCATCCGGCCTGCCCGGGCTCATAAAGCCGGGCCACAGCTTCGTCCGCACTCCACACCGGCATGATACCCCCGGAGACAAGGCCGGTCAAGGCGGACTTACCGCTGCCCAGGGCACCGGTTACTGCCACCCGCTGGGTTCCTTTCTCCAGATGCAGGAGCAGACGCCAGAAGTCCCTGGGAGGAGGCTGGGTGAAATGCTGCATTTGCTGGCCTTGCGGCGGATAAAGGCCCAGCTTCCAGGAATGAAGCATGTGCCGGGACAGGAGACGATGGAGGGGCGCGGGGAGGCGCTTCTTGATCCAGGCCATGGCCTGGGGGCCGTAGAGTTTGTCCCCGAGCAGGGGGTGTCCAATTCGGGCCATGTGCACCCGGATCTGGTGAGTCCGTCCGGTGAGAATGGCCACCCGGATCAGGCTAACCTCCTTGTCCGGAAAGTAGCGCAATAGGCTGTAGCTGCTCCTGGCCTCTCTGCCACGATGCCTGTCCGCCTTCATTCTGTGCCGGTTTACCGGGTCCCGGCCAATGGGAACATCAATATCTCCGGAAGGAGGGTCCGGGCAGCCAATTACCAGGGCCAAATACTCCTTGCGCACCTGCCGTTCTGCAAGCTGCCGGGAGAGCTCCCACTCCCCCCTATTGCTCAGGGCCACCATCATCAGTCCGGAAGTATCCTTGTCCAGCCTATGCACTATCCCCGGCCTTTCGCTCTCGCTTTCGGAAAGTCCTGGGAAGTGGTGCAGCAAGCGATTGACCAGAGTGGTGCTCCCCGTATCCCCGGCTCCGGGATGCACACTGATCCCGGCCGGCTTGTTCACCACCGCCAGATCCTCGTTCTGCCAGCGTATGTCCAGGCCTTGCGGGTCCGGGCTCAACCCCCTTTCTTCCAACTCTGCCTCAAGCTCCAGCAGGTCTCCCGCATTCACGGCATAGCCGGGATCATGGCATGCTGCTTTATTTACTAGGGCCCTTCCTTCCAGGATCCATTTTTTGATCCTGCTGCGCGATATTCCTTTATCCCGCAGATGCCTTGCCCAGAAAAGATCCAGTCGCTCTCCTGAATCCTCTGCTTCGCACCGATGAGTCATTTGTCCCTGCATGCGCTCACTCCTGGCGCGTATAATACACTGAAACCCCTTCCCTGCGTCTAGTACTCACCAGGAGGTCCTTGAATGCGGCACCCTCCTTGACTGCCAGCAGCAGACCAAAGGAGACAGTTATTATGTACTGCACCACACGCCAGATCAAGCTCGCGGCCAGGGCTTCGTTGTGCTCGATTCCATAAAGTCCCAGGGAAAAGACGATGGCTGTATCCACCACCCCCAGTCCGGCTGGGGCCAGGGGAAGGGAGAGGCCGGTCATGATCAGGGCAAACACCACCAGCCCCTGGCTGAAGGTCAGATCGAAGGCAGCCAGCCAGAACAGGATCAAAAAAATCTCCACCAGATTCTCTAACCAGAGCAATACTGTGTAGGACATCAGCCTCACATAGCTGGCCACTCCGGTTCTGGCCTCCACGTGCTGCAGGAAGGATTTCAGGAATTCCTTTATCTTGCGGATTGGAACATAGCGGATTACACGATATACCCCGGGAGGATTACGGGAGAAAATGACCAGCAGTATCCAGGTGATAAGGGCCAGGCCCCCGAAGGGGAGCAGGAGATAAATCTCGCCCAGTATAAAGGCGCTGACGGCAACGAGGACAAGGAAAACATTCAGGTCTGCAAAGCGTTCCCAGAAGACGAATTCCGTGCTCTTGGGTGGCTGGATGCAGGGGACCTGGTAGAGGTAGACTATCTTGGCCACCTCTCCCAACCTCGCGGGCAGGACATTGTTGGCGAAAAACCCGTAAAAAGCGGCGAAAACCCCGTGTCCCAGGCTGCAGGACCTCTCGGCTAAGTCCCAAAGACGCAGCCCCATGATGAACACGCCCAAACTCATGGCCAGGAGGACCACCAGGATCTGATGGGTCTCGTATCGCTTAACTGCGGCGAGAAGCTTCTCCCAATCCAGGCCGGTATAGAGAAAGACAACGCAGGCTATCAGCAGGGCCGCTTTGAAGGAGATGATGAAAAATCGCTTGTAGTCCAGCTCTAGGCGCATGCTTGAAAATCCTCGCGTTTGGCGCCCTTGCCTGCTCGAGATTTCTCTCGGGCATAAAGATGTAAGTCGCGGCAAAGCACCGCGCGAAACCCGGTTCAGCACCGGGTGGACAACATCGCGGGAAGGAAGGAGGTCGCGGCGGGAAGCATGCGCCCTCCTTGTCAGGCTAACTTTGGGAAGGGATCGGTCAGATCCCTGCGGGCAATATCAAGAGGCGAGCCCTATTTTACAGTTACCGAAAAGACCACGGGGACAACACTCGTGGGAAGGGGAATCAAAAGCCGTCTCCAGCCACGGGTTGCGCAGAGAGGCAATCTTTTAGTCTGCATCCCGTCCCGACTGCTTTCCAAGATGCGCCTGCAAAAAGTCTTTCTTGCAGGCGCAGATGACAGAAGACAGAGGACGGATGACCCCAGTGAAACAAAGACAAGGTTTCACGGGGCAGGCAGAAAAATCAATAAGTTACGATCATGCTTCTGAAAAGTGAAGCCCATATTTCAATTTTTGCAGATGCATCTTCCAATGCGCCCCAGCAAAGCACCTAACAGTCCGGCCCAAGCTTGGAACCAGGGCCAAGGAAGAAAACAGCCTGGGCGAACTAACCTGTTAATCCATGGCCTGGATCTTGCGGGAAAGCCGGGAAACCTTCCTCTCCGCTTCCCTCCTGTGGATCACGTTCTTGGAGGCGGCACGGTCCAGCACGGAGTTAGCCTTGCGCAGGGCTTCCCTTGCCTGTTCCTTGTCCTTTGCAGCAATTGCCTGCCGCACTTCCTTGAGAGTATTCTTTACCCGTGTCTTGACCGGCTTGTTTCTGGCTCTGGCTTTAAGGCTCTGCCTATGCCTTTTCAAGGACTGCTTAATGTTTGCCAAAACAACCTCCTGTAGATTTGCTGCTTTATCTTTTTAATATGCCAACCTCATATAGTTAAAAGACATGGCAGGCAACTGTCAAGAACGACCCTGAAGCCAACTTAGGAGGTGCCTGCTGTCCTGCACCAACTTGCCACAGATGCCGTCTAGATCTGCAGCTCGCTGAAAGCGGCCAGCCCGGAGAGCATACCCAGAAGGGACTGGAGAAGATTGAGCCGGTTCACCCGTAAATCACGGTCCTCGGTCATAACCATCACGTGGTCGAAGAAGGAATCCACCACAGGCCGCAATCCACTAAGCTGCTCCAAAAGGCCATCGAAATCCTCCCTTTCCCAGAGCTCCCGCCACTTAGGAGACAGATCCCGAATACTGCGGGCCAGTTCCCTCTCCTGCTCCTGCACCAGCTTCTCCTCCAGATATCTGCCGTCCAGGGCCTGGCCTGCCTGATCCCCCTGCTTGCGCAGGATGTTGTCCACACGCTTGAAGGTAAGGACTGCTGGCTCGAAATCCTCGTTGCGGCTAAAGCGGTCCAGGGCACGGAGACGCTTATCCAGAAGGCAGATGTCATCTATTCCGGACTGTATCGCAGCCTCCACCACCCGGGTGGAAAAGCCCTGGCTCTGATAGTGGGCCCGCAGGCGCTGCCTAAAGAAATCCAGCAAGGACTCGCGGCAGTCCAGCGCGGTGAGCTTTTCCTCGAACTCGCCGTACAGGCTCCGGGCCTTGTCCATCAGTCGAGCAATGGACAGGCGCAATCCCTTTTCCAGTATGATGCGCACAATGGCCAGGGCCTGCCGCCTCAGGGCATAGGGGTCGTGCGCGCCCGTAGGCACAAGGTCCAGGGAGAAGCAACCCACAAGATTGTCCATCTTGTCCGCCAGGGAGAGAAGGGCCCCGGCAGTGCTCTCCGGGACTGCACTTTCCGGACCGGAGGGCTGATAGTGCTCCTCAACTGCCCTGGCCACTGCCTCCGGCTCACCTTTTTGCCGGGTATATATGCCTCCCATCACCCCCTGCAGGTTGTCGAACTCTCCCACCATTTCCGAAACCAGATCCGCCTTGCACAAATAGGCGCTTCGCTGCAGCTCTTGGGACAAACCCGTATCCAGCTCTCCGTCCAGATGAAGGGCAAGGCCCTGCAGCCGGAGGCTCTTGTCCCACATGCTCCCCAGGGGAGCCATAAAAACTACCTTCTTAAGCTCCTGGCACCACTGCTCCAGGGAAGCCCGAGAATCCACGCTCCAGAAGAAATTGGCGTCCTCCAGTCTGGCCTTGAGCACTCTCTCCCAGCCTCTGCGGACCAGATCCGGATCCTTGGGCTCCAGATTCAGGGTGCCCAGAAAATAGGGAAGCAGTGCGCCGTTTTGGTTTTCCACCCCGAAGCTCTTCTGATGGCTTTCCATGCTGGTAAGAAGCACCTCTCGGGGCAAGCCCAGGTACTTCTCGTCGAATCCGCCCAGAATAGGGCGCGGATACTCCACCAGATCCACTACTTCTTGCAAGAGATCCTCGTCCCAGATGACCCTGCCGCCCTTGTCCGCTGCCAGCTCCTGTCCTGTACGAGAAATCTCCTCCATGCGGCCTTCCCGCTCCAGGTAAACCCCTCCCTGTTCGCGGAGGATGGAGAAGTAGTCCGCAGCTCTAGGCACGGAAAAGGGGCCCGGACCCTGCACCCGGTGTCCCCAGGTATAGCGGTCGGCTTCCAGGGAAGCGGCCCGGACGGGAATCACTTCCTCTTCCAGCAGGGCCAGGATCCAGCGTATGGGCCTGCCGAAAAGAAACCCGGTGGACTCCCAGCGCATCTTTTTGGGAAAGGACAGCTTGTGCAAGAGGTTGGAACAAAGCCCGGGAAGGATCTCCCTAGTGCTTTCTCCTCCCCTTGTCACCCGAACAGCCAGGTAATCCCCCTTCTCCGTGCCGGTCACGAAGAGCTGTTCCGGATCCACTCCCTGACTCCTGGCAAAGCCCTGGCCGGCCCGGGTCAATTCTCCCTGTTCGTCATAGGCCATCCTCACCGGCGGTCCGGTTATGAACTCCTCCCTTTCCCTCTGTCTGGTATGGAGTCCGTCCACCCAGGCTACCAGCCGTCTAGGAGTTACATAGGCCCGCAGGCTTTCGTAGGCCAGCCCTTGCTCCTGCAGCTCTCCAGCCAGAAGATCTTCCAGTTGCCGGGCCAAGTCCGGCAAGAATCTTGCCGGCATTTCCTCGAATCCGCTCTCCCAAACGAATTGTGCCATATTCCCTTCTTCCTGCTAGTGTAGTGTCGAATGCAACTTGTCGTAATTATTTTTTCTGCGCAATTTCTGGCCTGATATGCTTGGTTAACAATTTGAATAGGCTAGGACATTACTCCTGCCACAAGCGTGTTTGACATGGGCTATCTGATCTGCCCTTCTGCCCTGAATATTGTCCTGGAAAAACTACCCCCAGTATTATGCCGCCTGGCTCCGCAACATGGGATAGCCCATCTCCCTGCGCTGGTCGGCATAGAGGCGTACCACCCTGGAAGCCAGGTGCCGCACTCGGGCGATATAGTTGGTCCTTTCCGTAATGGAGATCGCCCCCCTGGCTTCGAGCAGGTTGAACAGATGGGAGCATTTCAGGCAATAGTCGTATGCGGGCCAGGGCAGGTTTGCTTCACAGAGCATGCTGCATTCGCGCTCGCATTCGTCGAAAAAGTGAAACAGCATTTCCGTGGTGCTATATTCGAAGTTGTATTTGGAGAACTCGTATTCCGTCTGGTGATGGATGTCCCCATAGGTGCAGTAATCGTTCCAGGAAATGGAAAAAACCGACTCCCGGTTCTGCAGATACATGCATATCCTCTCCAGACCGTAGGTAAGCTCCAGGCTTACCGGATCCAGGTCTATGCCTCCCACCTGCTGAAAGTAGGTGAACTGGGTAATCTCCATGCCATCGATCCACACCTCCCAGCCCAGACCCCAGGCGCCCAGTGTGGGAGACTCCCAGTCATCCTCCACAAAACGGATATCGTGCATCTCCGGATCTATGCCCAGGGCGTATAAACTCTGCAAGAAGATGTCCTGGCAGTTCTGTGGCACAGGCTTCAAGATCACCTGGTACTGGTAATGCAGTTGCAGGCGATTGGGATTTTCTCCGTAGCGTCCATCAGTGGGTCGCCTGGAGGGCTGCACGTATCCCGTGTTCCACGGCTCGGGACCTACCACGCGCAAAGTGGTTGCGGGATGAAAGGTGCCCGCCCCTACTTCCACATCATAGGGCTGGTGCAGCACACAGCCGTATTCGCCCCAAAACCTGCTCAGAGCCAGGATCACGTCCTGGAAATGCATACAGTTGCTCCTTTGCGGAAAATTTTACCTAACAATTCGAACTCTCTGGAAAAGCGACTAACTTAAACTGGCCTGAACCGGCCCCTCTCCCAGACCAGGGGAATATGCCGCTCCACAAAGCTTTCCAGGAGAAGACAGGCCCTCTGTATAGACCCCTTGTCCTCTTTCTGTAAAGTGGACCAATCGTCGGGGTCTGCCTGGAGCACTGAGTTCATGTGTCGCAGGACCGGAGGCGTGACCGCCAATCCATCCGGAAAGAAGCCGCAACGGGAGCAGCTGGCTGCTCCCCTGGACAGTGAGATTACGGCTGGATTATTCTCTGTTGCCGGGCCTTTGCAGTGACAACAGGTGGCAAAATCAGGACGGTAGCCGTATTCGCAGGCAAGCCTTGCCCGGAAATACAGGGGAAGGTTTTCCGGCACGCTTCCTTCCCTATCCAGGGCAGTCAATGTGCGAAGCAAGAGATCGTACACGGTTCTTGAGTCCTGGGCACCCGCGTGAGCTGCTTCCACAAACCTGGCACAGTGCACGGCCATGCCCAGCCTGGCAGTCTGTTTGTGCAGAGAGGGGAAACGGTCCAGGAGAGAGCCTTCGCGCAGAGAATAGTATCCCTTGTTCCCGGCCCTGACGATACAAAAGAGTACACGGCTCAAGGGCTCCAGACATCCGGAAAAACGCCTGCGGCTTCTAAGCCCCCCGAAGGCGAAAGCTGTCAACACCCCTTTGCCGGGCGTCAGGAATCGCAGCCACAGATCAGCTTCCTTGAGCCGCCCTGTCCTGAGGATGACCACTTCCTCGTTGAATTCCTCGCTGCTCATCATTGCAGGTGGGATAAATGCATCAGGGGAGGTTCAGGACTCTCACCTCGCCGAAATCCGCTTCCAACGATTTCTGCTGCTGATTGAAAAAAACCGTTACTCCGCCTGCGTTTCCCAGGATAAACTCGCCTTCCCCTTGGAAACGAAACACGATCTCCTCATCCGGCTGGACAAAGACATCCTCCACTTCATCATTCATTTCCGCCCGAACCCAGCACTCCTCGGTGGCCACTATCCTCAGCTCGTGCTCCTGATAGTCCTCGACCGCCTCGGCCAGGGCAGCAATGGAACCGGGCTCAAGGAAAGCTTCCCGCTCTGCCGCAATTTCTGCGGGTTCCTCAACAACCTCCTCTATCGGCTCCGCTTCCTCCTCCGCTGGCTCCTCCGGCTCCACAGCAGTCTCGTTGGCTTCCTCGGCAACCGCTGGCTCCGGATCCTCGACCCTCTCCTCCGGCTCGGGGCTCAAGTAGAAGTGATAGACAAGCAGGGCCAGAACTAGGAACAAGACCACCGCTGTTCCCGTATACAGAACGGATCGCGAACTTTCTTCGCCTTTCTGAACGGAAATCGTGCTTCTGTCCGCCTCTTCACCACCGTATCCCGACTCCTGGGCTTCCTCCAGGTCTTCTTCCAGCTCCTGCAGCAGCTCCTCGCTGTCCAGCCCCAGATAACGAGCGTAGTTCCTGATGAACCCCTTTGTATAGGCCCAGTGAGGAAGCTCCTCCCTGTTGCCTTCCTCCATGGCCTTAAGGATGTCAATTCCGATCTTGGTGCTGGAATATACATCCTCCAGTCCCAGGTTCTGCCTTTTGCGCTCCCCTTGTAGCTTTTGCCCTATTTCCCTGATACCCATAAAAAGCTCCGTGCCGGACAGGAAGTTCCCTGCTGCCCGCCTTTAAGTCCCCATAGCATTGGAGTCCGGTCGGACCCGGACACATAGAGTCGTCCCCGCGTCTCAGAGCCGAACCTCGATCAGGGCCCTGGAACGAAGATCGCTCACGTACTCTTCGTATCTTTGCTCCACCTTCCGGGAATAGATGCGTTCATGCACCTCCTCCCTGACCCGGGAAAAGCTGGGATCCTGGTAATCCCTGGATTCCAGCCGCAAAAGGGCATAGCCTCCCCGCAAAGGAAATACTTGGCTCAGCTCGCCGGATTCGAGGTCTTGCACCACCTCTCTTATCCCTCGGTCCAGCTCCTCCTCCTGCAAGGCGCCCAAGTAGCCTCCCTGCTCCGCACCCGGTCCCAGGGAGTAATCCCTTGCCGCTTCGGAGAAATCCTTTTCCTCTCTTTCAATCTCCTGCCGGATATCCTGCAGCTTCTCCCCGTCCCGCATCAGGATCAGAGAAAGCTCCAACTCTGCCGGGTCCAGAAACTCATCCTTGTTCTCCTCGTAGTAGCGCCGCATCTCCTCCTCGGTTACCACCACCTTCTGCTGCACCATGGAGCTGAGCAGTCTATTGATCTTGATCTGCTCTTTTATGGTGCTTTTGAAATTTTCCATGGTCATGCCTTGGGCAAGCAGGTACTCCTCCATCTCTTCCCGGCTCATGTTGTTCCGCGTGCGAATGGTCTCCAGCCTGTCTTCGACCTGGGACTCGGATACGGATATGCCGAGCTCCTTAGCCTCCTGCCGGAAAAGCTCCTGCTCGATCATGAACTGCAAGGTCTCCTTTTCCCGCTCCGCCTCCATTCCCTCCCTTTGGGGGGGCATCTCTGCCTGAGCAAGGGGGCCGCCCATCTGAGTGTTCAGGTCGTATCTGGTTATGGGCTCGCCATTGACCACGGCCACGATCTCGTTGACTATCTCCGCTTTGCTTGTGCTGACTCCCAAAAAAAGCGCAAGACACAAAAGGGCTATCGCTGTCGCCTCACTGGGGCGCATCGCTTTTCTCCTCCTTATGAGTTGCGCTTTCCACCAGATCGTCCAACAACTCCTCCAATCCGACTATCTCCTGGGCTATACCCGAGACTCCGGAAAAGCGCAATTCCAGTTTCGCCGGGGGCTCAAAACGAACCCTCTCCTGATTCCTTTGAATCCACAGCACCAAATCCTCTGCAGCCACAGGTTGCGTGTCCGGGGACCAATAAAGGACGACCCGGTTGGAGAACAGATCCGCCTTCTCCACTTGTAGGCGGGCCAGTCTCCTCTTGAGGCTTAACACCGCTAGAAGGTTGTGCACCGTCTCGGGCAGGGAACCGAAACGGTCCTTCATCTCCTCCGCCCTTTGTTCCAGTTCCTCCCTGCTTGTGGCCGAAGAGAGCGCCTTGTAGTAATTCAGTCTCTCCCTGTCCTCCTGGATGTAATCCACGGGGATATTGGCCTGGAAGGAGATGTTCAGCTCGGGATCGGTCTCACTTGCCGCAGCCTCGCCCTTGACCTTCTTCACCTCCTGCTCCAGCATCTCCAGGAAGAGATCCAGCCCCACCCTGCTGATATTGCCTGACTGCACTTCTCCCAGGATATTCCCTGCCCCGCGCAGCCGAAGATCCTCCATGGCTACCTGGAAACCCGCACCCAGATAGTCCAGCTCCAGAATGGTTCTCAAACGTTTCTGCGCCGTGCGGGGAAGACCGTCTATGGAGGGCACCACGAAATAGGCGTATGCTTGCTGGGTGGCTCGCCCCACGCGACCCCGGAGCTGATAGAGCTGTCCCAGGCCGAACATCTGGGCCTGATCCACCACCAGGGTATTGGCCCGGGGGAAGTCCAGCCCGGACTCGACGATGGCAGTGGTGACCAGCACATCGTAGCTTCCCTGCCAGAAGGCGTACATGACCTCTTCCAGGTCCCGCTCCCGCATCTGGCCGTGGGCCACTCCCACCCTGGCTTCCGGGACCAGCTCCTGCACATAATCCCGGACGGACTCTAGCCTTGCAACCCTATTATAAACCCAGAAAACCTGTCCACCCCTTTCCAGCTCGCGATTAAGCAAGGTCCGCAGCTCTTCCGGATTCCGCTCCACCAGGGAAGTATGCACCGGCTTGCGGTCGTAGGGCGGGGTCTCGATCAGGCTCAGATCCCGGATTCCGGACACGGAGAGCTGCAGGGTCCGGGGAATGGGGGTTGCGGAAAGAGTAAGCACGTCCAGGTTCTTGCGCAACTGCTTCAGCTTCTCCTTGTGCCGCACTCCGAATCTCTGTTCCTCATCCAGGATGAACAGGCTGAGGCGGGGAAGGTGAACATCTTGGGAAAGCAGCCTGTGCGTGCCGATAAGTATGTCGATTTCCCCCCTGGAAGCGGAGCGCAGAATCTCCTTCTGCCTGCTCTGGGGAATGAACCGGCTCAACACTGCCACCCGCACGGAAAAGTCATCCATGCGGCTCTTAAAGTTCTGGTAGTGCTGATCTGCCAGCACCGTGGTAGGGCACATCATGGCTACCTGCTTGCCTGCGGAAACCGCCTTGAAGGCAGCGCGCATGGCCACCTCGGTTTTCCCGAATCCGGCATCCCCGCAAACCAGCCGATCCATGGGTTCCGGCCGATCCATGTCCCGCAGGACCTCGCTTATGGCTTGCTGCTGATCCGGGGTCTCCTCGAAGTCGAAGGTTGCCTCGAATTCCTTGAACAGCTCGTCCTCCGCGGGATAGGCAAAGCTTTTGGCCACTTTGCGGTAGGCATACATCTGCACCAGGTCCTGGGCCACCGTTTCCAGGGCCTTTCTCACCCGCTCCTTGGTTTTGGCCCACCTGTTGCTGCCCAGCTTGTCCAGGGAAGGAGTTACTCCCTCCGGACCCTTGTATTTCTGCACCAGGTTCAAGCGGTCCACGGGCACATAGAGCTTGTCCCCACCATCGTAGACTAGCACCAGATAATCGTTGCCTGTTGCGTCTCCCTGCAGGCGGGTCAGACCTGTAAACCTGCCCACCCCGTAATCCCGGTGCACCAGGAGCTCATCCGGCCTAATCTCTTCCAATCTCTGCAGGCCCTGAAACTCCCTGTCCTTCTTTGTGGGTTTCTTCTCCTTGCCCTCGGACGGCTGCAGCAGATTTTCCGACAGCACGAGAACCTGGTTCCAGGAGAGCTCCATCCCGGCCCTAAAGTCGGAGATCAGGGCGAATATGCCGGATTCGTCCGTTCTGTACCTGGACTTGATCACCAGATCCGAGCCCTCCAGGAGCTTGAACAGCCGGTTGCGGGAGTGTTCGTTGGCAAACAGCAAGATGGTCTGCCTTTTGGTCTCCCGCCACTGCTCAAGGGCTGAGACCAGGGCGGAAAGAGGCCTTTTCCTCTGCTCCGGACGCCAGAACAGGTCAAAGAAGGAGTCGTAGCGCCTCTCCGGAAGCTCCAGGCCCTTGTTCCTGTCACCCAGGGGTAGCTCCTCGAAAAGCAGCTGAGGCTGGACGAGCATGTCCTGTCTGGCCTTCACCTCGGATTGCAGCACGCAATCCTCCGGGGGGCTCCAGCCCCGTCTCTCGCCCATGTCGAGCCAATGCTCCCTCCAGGAGGAGGCGGACTCCTCCAGCACGGAGCGCACCCTTCCGGGGTCGACCAGGAAGTAAATCGCCTCCCGGGGCAGCCATTCGGCAATGGAGCAGGACTTGGGATAGTACAGCCCTGCGGGGATATGCGCATTACCCTCTATGACCGACTGCTGCAGGGCGGATTTGGCAGCCTTGCTCAAGCGTCCCGTTTTCCACAGGTGCTCCCATTGACCTTCTGCTTCCTGTAGCATTTCCGAGTCCAGAACAG
>CAYSPQ010000004.1:0-17175 GCA_964432965.1 uncultured Desulfohalobiaceae bacterium | reverse complement strand
GGGATCGCACCCGGGGCTCGGTTTCCTCGATCCTCTCCAGGCAGGCGGATACCGTCTCCTCCACTCCAAGCTCTCGACTCTGCAGCGCACGAGCCACTTCCGACAGGCTCATCTCGTGGATATCGCTCATCTCGGCCACTTCCCCCTTCCCGTTCCTTCAGTGCAATCCCCGCTTTCCGCCAGGGGCGCGTTCTCTTTATCCGGCCTCAACTCACACCACCCTGGGGACAATAAAATGCTCCCCGTCGCTTTCCGGCGCATTTTTCAAGACCTCTTCCCTGCTACAACTATTCTCCATCCGGTCCTCGCGGAACTGGGTTCCGTGCTCCACGGGCGAATACAAAGGCTCGATACCGGAAGTGTCCACTTCGTTCAAGGTGTCCATATATTGCAGGATTTCACCCAACTGGCCGGCGAAACGCTGCAGATCCTCTCCGCTAGGCTCCAGTCTGGCCAGATGGGCTATCCTGGATACTTCCTCCTTGCTGATGCTCATGGCTGCTGCTCCCAAGAATGCGATTTATATGGGCCTTCTACCGAATATCCAAAATTTCCCGCACCGGATCCTGGCGCTCGGCCCCGGGGATAGTCAGCCCCTCTTCCTCCCTTTCCCGGATCTCCTGCAAACGGGATCTCAGGCTTTCCGGATCGACGAGCTCCACTCCTCGCCCCAGGGGCTGCAATACGTACAAATCCTGACTTGCTCTTCCTGTCTCATCCCAGGAGATGGGGGCCATGCTCCAGCCGAAGTCCCCAGATATTGCGGCCAGCTCCTCATTCACCTCCTCTTTGCTCTGCACCGCGACGTCCTGCCCCAGCCTGCCGGCCAAGCGCAGGAAATCGTATCCCAGGGCGCTCCAGAAGCAGGGACCCTCCTGGGAAAATTCCTGCAGTATACCTTCTAGCTCCCGCTTCTGCGGAGAGGGATTCTCCGGCCACCAGGCACCGGCCATGACAGCCAGCCGGAAATAGCGCGTATCTATCCACTGGATATCCTCAATGTGCTGCTCCCATATAGTGGGGCCGAGAAAGACCAGATCGGATTGCTCGAAGTAGAAGAACTCGGGGATGAGTATTCTGGCCCGCTCAAAGCTGTCCGGAAGAAACAGGGCTTCGAACTCCGGCTCCGGAATTTGAGTTGCGTTCCTGTTTGCTTCCGTAGCGTTATTGTTCTCCTCCGTGGCATTTCCTCCGGAGGATCCCACTTTCTCCTCTTCCCCGTAATCCTCGGGTACATCGAGAAAGTCTGACACCTGCCTGTTCCAGCTGGTTATCTCCGTCGGAGTGTACCAGCCCAGGGCCTTCAGCTCGCCTTCCCCCTCCAGAGTAGCATTCCAGAACTCCCGGCTCATGGAACGGCCAAAGGAATTCCTGGGGTACAGGGCACCGAAGCTCTCGATATCCAGTTCTTCGCGAGCGAACTCCACCAGAGTCCTGGCCTGATCCTCCCTGCTGGGGAAGAAGCGGTAGGCGTCCTCTCCCTCGCTTCCGGAGCCCAACTGGGGCCGGAAGGCAAAGAACAGGAATTCCTCGTGCAGTCCTGCCTCGTGGATGCTTTCCCAGGGATCACCGCGCAAAGGACCGCCGACTATGGAGTAATGCCTGGGCAAATCCTCGAGCTGCTCCAACCAATCCCGGCTGCTAGTGTTTATGACCCGCACCTCGATCTCCATTCCCTGCCGGGTCATCTCCCACTGCGCCGCATCAGCTCCCAGGAGGATATCCCATCCTATTGCCCCGTGTCCGCCGTTCAGGGGAAGCAACAGGGCCACACCCAGGGCGGGCCTGCCGTGCTCTTCCACCAGCTCCTGCATGTCCTCCTCCAGCTCGGAGCGAATCTCAGGCTTGGCCCGGGAGAGCATGGAGGACAGCATTCTCCAGGTGGAAACCCAATCCTCTTCCTCCTGTTGGAAGAGGAGTAGGCTGTTTTCCCAGCGCACTAGGATATGGGGATAATCCTGAGCTTTTTCCGCAGGAGAGGCCTCAGCGGCTTCCTGCAGAAACCGGGGCGGCAGATCCGCGAGGAAGCCCCGGAAGTAATGGATCAACTCCTTCCGCTGTTCTTTCTCTTCCGCCAGTTCGTAGAGCTCCTGCTGAACAGCGAATATTTCCTCCGGCTGGCCCAGATCCGCGTAGTGCTGCGTAAGCTCCCTTCCCGCAGGAAAAATTACAGCCCAGGTACGATCCTCATCCACCAGGGAATTCAGGTAAGAGACATACTCCTGTGGCGTTTCCCTGGCCTTCACCAGACTCGCCTTGCTTTCCTGCCAGGACCAGGTCTGCGGAGCTTGCGGTTCAATTGTCCGCCAGTTCTGCAGTGCCTGCTCGGCCAGCTCATAGTCCTGCAGGGGTATGGCGCTTTGCACCACACCCCGGTAGGCCTCGAGGCGCATGGAGTCGGTTATTTCCTCTTGCTGCAAAGCCTGGACATACAGCTCCTGGGCCTGCTCGTACTCCTGCTGCTCTAGGGCCTGGGAAGCCTCCTGCAACATGTTGCGGGTCACTTCCTCGGGGGGCCTGACCGGCTCCCTGGGCTGGCAGGCGCTAAGCAGCAGCGCTGCCGCGCAGAAAGCGGCCAGCAGGAGCAAAGGGACTGCTTTGGGTGTTTGCATGGAAAGAACCTCTTGAAGGTGAAAAGGGCTTGGGCCATCTCCGCTGCTGGGCTGGGATGGAGGCCAAAACGAAAGTCAGGGGGCAGAAAACTATAGATCTGTATTTGTCACATCTAGCAAGGAGTTAAATAAAGAGTATAGGTAGGCAGATGTAAATCTGTCAAGGCTGCTCTGGCATGACTTATGCGGAGGGCCGGTGCCGTCCGGGGCGGCGGAGCATCTCCGCCGCCCGAACGGTGCTGGTAAGGGAGGGGTTATTTCTGTTCCGTGTAGTCGGCGTCCACGACATCCTCGTCCTCGCCGGACCCCTGGCTTTGGCCGCCAGCCGCGCCTTCGCCTGCTGCGCCTTCCGCTCCGGCTCCAGCTCCGGCTGCTCCGGCGCCGCCCTGGCTCTGCTGCTGGTAGAGGTACTCGGCCAGCTTATGGGATGCCTGGGACAGCTCGTTGGTGGCATTCTTGATGGCTTGCACGTCGTCGCCTTCCATGACGTTCTTGAGCTGCTGGATCTTGCTCTCGATTTCCTGCCGAGTGGCGCTGTCCACCTTTTCCCCCAGATCGCTCAGGGACTTTTCCGTGCTGTAGATCACGGAGTCCGCCTGGTTCCTGGCTTCCACCAGCTCCTTCTTCTTCTCGTCCTCCTGGGCATGCTTCTCCGCATCCTTGACCATCTGCTGGATCTCCTCCTCGGAGAGCCCGCTGGAGGGCTGGATCTGGATGGACTGCTCCTTACCCGTGCCCAGATCCTTGGCCGAGACATTGACCAGGCCATTGGCGTCTATATCGAAGGTGACCTCGATCTGGGGCACACCCCGCGGTGCGGGAGGAATACCCACCAGATCGAAACGGCCGAGGCTCTTGTTGTCCTGGGCCATGGGCCGCTCACCCTGCAGCACGTGGATGGAGACCGAAGTCTGGTTATCCGCGGCAGTGGTAAAGGTCTGGCTCTTCTTGGTGGGAATGGTGGTGTTCTTCTCAATGAGCTTGGTGAACACCCCGCCTTGGGTCTCTATGCCCAGGGACAAGGGGGTGACGTCCAGCAACAGCACATCCTTGACGTCTCCGGCCAGGATACCGCCCTGTATCGCGGCTCCCATGGCCACCACCTCGTCCGGGTTAACCCCTTTGTGCGGCTCCTTGCCGAAGAATTCCTTGACCTTCTGCTGCACCAGGGGCATCCGGGTCTGGCCGCCCACGAGGATCACCTCGTTGATCTCGGAAACGGAAAGCCCGGCATCCTCCAGGGCCTGCTTGCAGGGACCCATGGTGCGCTCCACCAGGTCGGAGGTCAGGGATTCCAGCTGGGCCCGGGAGAGCCTCATGTTCAAGTGCTTGGGACCGGTCTGGTCCGCGGTCAAGAAGGGCAGATTGATCTCCGTCTCCATGGTGGAGGAGAGCTCCTTCTTGGCGTTCTCCGCCGCCTCCTTGAGGCGCTGTAGGGCCATGCGGTCCTGGCTCACATCCATGCCGGTCTGCTTCTTGAACTCGTCCAGGAGATGACTCAAGATGGCCTGATCGAAATCCTCTCCGCCGAGGAAGGTATCCCCGTGCGTGGACTTGACCTCGACCACCTGATCGCCGACCTCCAGGATGGAGATATCGAAGGTTCCGCCGCCCAGGTCGAAGACAGCGATCTTTTCGTTGGTCTGCTTGTCCAATCCGTAGGCCAGGGAAGCAGCGGTGGGCTCGTTGATTATCCGCTTAACCTCGAGTCCGGCGATGCGACCCGCGTCCTTGGTGGCCTGGCGCTGACTGTCGTTAAAGTAGGCGGGGACGGTGATAACCGCTTCCTTCACCTCTTCTCCCAGGTAATCCTCGGCGTCCTTCTTCAGTTTCTGCAGGATCATTGCCGACACCTCGGGAGGACTGTACTGCTTGCCTTCCACCTCCACATAGGCGTCGTTCTTGGAGCCGGCCACTATCCAGTAGGCGGAGCGCTCCTTCCACTTCTGGATCTGCGGGTCGTCGAAGTCACGGCCCATCAGGCGTTTTATGGAAAAGATGGTCCTTTCCGCATTGGTTACCGCCTGCCTCTTGGCCATTTCGCCCACAAGGCGCTCTTTATCGGTAAATGCCACGATGGAGGGAGTGGTGCGGTTGCCTTCAGGCGTGGGCACGCACTTGGCCTCGTCACCCTCCATTACGTAGACACAGCTGTTTGTTGTGCCCAGATCTATTCCTATAATCTTGCTCATAACAACTCCTCCTGCCTTTGCTACTTAAATATTTCAACATTCACCGGGTTCCAAGCACACGACTCAAGAGCCCGGACAAGCCTACGAAGAAAACGTCTTTCTCCCTCGGCTTGAAGAGCAAGCTAAGCCAAGAACCCGAAGCCTACCGCAAAATCAATACAGCCATTATCGGACTTGAGCCTTGCCTTCCGCACAAATCCGCAAACCAGCCTTAACTATCAATAAATCGAATCTGATAACAGTAAAGGGGGTTTACAAAAAATCGCTTAACATTTCTTGCTCACTATGACCCTGGCCGGCCTGAGCAGCCGATCGTTCAGGAGATACCCGGTCTGCATCACTTGGCAGACGCAGCCGCCTTCCATATCCTCGCGCTCTTCCTCGTACATGGCTTCCTGCCATGCCGGATCGAATTCCTGGCCGGACTCAACCTGAATCTGTTGCAGACCGTGCTTTTTCAGGGTGTCCAGCATGACCTTCATGGTCATTTCCACACCTTGCACCATATCGCTGCAGGCATCCTCGACCTTGCGTCCGTGTTGAAGAGCGAGCTCTAGATTATCCAGAACAGGCAGGATATCCTCGAGAAGGCTCTCGTTGGCGTATTTGCAATACTGCTCCTTCTCCTTGGCCATGCGCTTGCGGAAGTTGTCCGCATCCGCCTTGACCCTGACCATCTCCTGCTGCATCTCCTGCTTTTCCGGACATTCCGGACAGATGAGCTCGCGGCACTTGCTTTCCAACTCCTCGCGGCTGAGCTCCACCTCGGCCGAAGTCTCCCCGGAATTATCCTCTTCCCCCCGGCTGCTCTGCTCCTCGTATCCTGCCTCTGGATCCTCGAATTGATCCCTATCTTTATATTTCTTGTTCTCCTCGTTCATGCATTCCTCCTTGGCCTGTATTGACTGTCCGCGTTGCCTGCTCAGCTTGCCAATACTGTTACAATCATCATGTCCGGTCGCTTAAAGAAACGAATTCCGAAGGCACGTGCAAAGAGCCCGCCCTAGCGCGTTGAGTCCATCTATTCCCTCGACTTGGGTGCCAGGATCCAATCTGGTGTCAGTAACTATGCTTTGTATCCTGCTATAGCCAGACAAAAAAATGCCAGCAAGTCATCGCCAAGGTGCCTTCCTGGTCCAAGCAAATCTTTTGCGGCGTTTGCCGGCAGAAAGCGAAAACAAAAAAAGAAAAGACAAAGGGAATAAGAGGGGGGCTGATCCACCCTGGCTTAGACTCTGGATTCCAGAATTTGATTAAGCATTTTTGCGGTATAGTCAACCAGGGGGACAGTACGGGAATAGTCCATATGGACAGGGCCGATTGTGCCTACAAGGCCCAGAGGTCTGTTGTGTATTCCGTAGGGGGAGGAAATGATGCACCAATCGCTCAGATCGCGCCCTGCGATCTGACTGCCGAAAACAATGGTTAAACCCTGGGCTTGAATGATCTGCTCCAGGATCTTCAAAAGATCGGATCTGTGTTCCAGAAAGCCCAGCAGGTCTCGCATGCTCTCCAAATCCTTGGGATCCAGCTGGTCCCATACATTTAGAGTCCCTTCCACGAATATTTGCCGCTCCCCTTCCTCTTCCTGGCAAGCTTCTCTGGCCAGGTTCAGGGCGCTGTAGTAGAGCTTGTTGAATTCGCTCCTGGCGCTCTCCATCTCCCGCAGAATGGTCTGCTTGACCTGGTAAAGGGATTGGCCCAGAAAGCGCTCGTTCAATACATTGCGGTACTTCTCCAGATCCTGGGAGGTGGTGTTCTCTCCCACCTCGAGAAGTTTGTGCTGAACCATGCCGCCCTCGAAGACCAGAATGGCCATGGCCAGACCCGGCCGGACCAGGACGAAATCGATATGCTTCCAGCGAACAGAGCTGCTCTGGGGAGCCACAGCCATTCCCACCAACCTGGACTGGTCGGAGATCATCCTGGAGGTTTTCTCCAGGACTCCGGACAGATCCTCCCCTGCCTGGCTCAGATAGTCCTGGACAACGTGGCGCAGACTTTCCGGCGGGTTGTCCGTTTGCAGAAGGGAATCCACATAATAGCGGAAGGCCTGCTCCGTGGGAACACGGCCTGCGGAGGTGTGCGGCTGGGTCAGATAGCCCTTTTCCGTAAGGTCGGCCATTATGTTGCGTATGCTGGCCGGGCTCAGATTAAGGCTCGATCTCTTGGCCACGAAGCGAGACCCCAGAGGAGAGGCGTGCTGGATGTAGGCATCCACTATATTTTGCAGTACTTCTATCTCTCTTGGGGTCAAGGACATGGTGGAACCCTCGTGGAACTTTTAGGATTGTTTTGATAATCTTTAGCAAGACAGAACAGCTCTGTCAATTTGCCCTCCTGCACCGGGGAGATAACGTCCGCTCTCTGCTCATGGGCATAGGTGACAAAAAAAGGGCGCCCCGAAGGGCGCCCTAAATCCTTACCAGCCTATGGTCAGATAGTCATGTATGGAGTTGGAGGCGGTCCTTCCGGCACCTGCGGCCAGGATAACCGTGGCCTGGCCGGTAACGATGTCTCCTCCGGCCCAGACCCCCGGTTTCATGGTCTTGCCCGTTTTGGGATCCGCCACCACATATCCTCGCTTGGTAAGCTGCATATCCGGTGTGCTCTGAGTGAGAACCGGGTTGGCGCCAGCGCCGACAGCGACAACCGCTAGATCGCAATCTAGATCGAACTCAGAGCCCTCAACAGGCTTGGGCTTGCGCCTGCCGGACTCGTCCGGATCTCCCAGCTCCATCTGCATGCAGCGCATGCCGTTCACCCTGCCCTGGTCATCGGACAGGAAGCGCACGGGATTGGTCAACAGATAGAATTCCACACCCTCTTCCTCCGCATGGTGAATCTCGTCCACCCTGGCCGGCATTTCCTCCTCGGAGCGCCTGTAGACTATACGCACCTTCTCCGCTCCCATGCGCAGGGCGGTGCGGGCGGAATCCATGGCCACGTTCCCTGCCCCTATGACCGCCACATTCTTGCCCTCCATAAGGGGAGTGTCGTATTCCGGGAAGAGATAGGCCTTCATCAGGTTGGCCCGGGTGAGGTACTCGTTTGCGGAGTAGACTCCCACCAGATTCTCTCCGGGCAGATTGAGAAATGTGGGCAGCCCGGCGCCCACGCCGATGAACACCGCATCGTATCCCTGCTGGAAAAGCTCGTCCACCTCCAGGGTCTTGCCCACGACCACATTGTATTCGAACTTGACTCCCAGGCGCTTGAGATAGTGCAGCTCGGAAGCCACGATCTCCTTGGGCAGCCTGAACTCGGGAATGCCGTATACCAAAACTCCGCCTCCCTTGTGGAAGGCCTCGAAAATAGTAACATCGTGGCCTTTCAGGATGAGGTCCCCTGCCACTGTGAGCCCGGCGGGGCCAGATCCCACCACGGCCACTTTTTTGCCGGTTGGCTCTGCCTGGGGCGGGAGCTCCCCAGAGCCGTAGAGTCGCTCGTAATCAGCGGCAAAACGCTCCAGATGCCCAATAGCCACCGGCTTGTCCTTCTTGCCCACGACACACAATCCCTCGCACTGGTCCTCCTGGGGACATACCCTGCCGCAGATGGCGGGCAGGCTGTTCATCTCCCAAATCTTGCGTATGGCCTTGGTGAACTCCCCGTCCCGGATATGGGCTATAAATCCCGGAATATCAATCTCAACCGGGCATCCCGGCACGCAGCTCGGCTTCTTGCACTGGATGCATCTCTGGGCCTCCTTCTGGGCAAGCTCCGGGCTATAGCCCAGAGGAACCTCGTCGAAATTCTTGTTCCGCACGTGGGGATCCTGCTCAGGCATCTCCTGCCTGGGGATGCGCTCTTTATCCTTCTTCTGTTCCGTCATTCCAGCCTCCCTTGGCTCGTTTCCATCCTGTTACATCTGCATCTCAGCTGGGGATGCAATCGATTTCGTGCTCCTAATCACAAAGTCCCAACCGGCTTAAATCCATTTCCGCTGGGAAGATGTTTTTCAAGGGTTCAAGAAGACTGGCATTCGCACTTGTACTTCTCATAGGCCTGCTTTTCATAGGAGACATAAGCGTTCAGGCGCTGATTCAGCTCGTTGAAATCCACTTGGTGACCGTCGAACTCGGGGCCGTCCACGCAGGCGAACTTGGTCTCCTTACCCACGGTAATGCGGCAGGAGCCACACATGCCGGTGCCGTCCACCATGATGGTGTTCAGGCTGACCAGGGTCTTTACATTGTATTCCGCAGTGATCTGGCAGCAGAACTTCATCATGGGCACAGGACCTATGGCCACTACCTGGCGGACATCCTTGTTCTCCAGAACCTGCTTCAGTACGTCGGTCACGAATCCGTGGTGACCGTAGCTGCCGTCATCGGTGCATACGTGGAGCTCATGGGAGGCGTTTGCCATCTTGTCCTCCAGCATGAGCAGATCCTTGTTCCTGGCCCCGATAATGGAGGTAACTCTATTGCCCGCTTCCTTCATGGCCTTGGTGATGGGGTACATCACTGCCACTCCCGTTCCGCCGCCAACGCAGACTACCTCTCCGTCCAGTTTCTCGATCTCCGTGGGATGCCCCAAGGGACCGATCACGTCCAAAAAGCCCTCCCCTACCTTCATGCTCTTGAACAAGGCGGTGCTTTTTCCCACCACCTGGTAGATAATGGTAATAGTGCCCCGGGTGGGGTTGGTCTCAGCCAGAGTCAAGGGAATGCGTTCCCCGGTCTCGTTGGCCCTTAGAATCACGAACTGACCCGGTTTGGCTTTTTCAGCAATGCGGGGGGCGCTGATCTCGTTCAGGACCACCGACTCATCCGACATCAATTCACGTCGTAGGATTTCAAACATGCTCTTCCTCCGGCAATTTGGATAGCTTTTGCCTTACCCGGGGAATGCCGCAAATAGCCTTCCCCGGAACCCTAAGCCCACAAGTTTTAGTTTTTCCGAGCCTTAAGCGACAGGGTTGCAGTTTTGTCTTGTTACTGTCATCACAAGGACTTATTTATCTAACAGACTGAAATTTATAATTATTTACCCGGACTGCTTGCCTGGAAAAATTCTGCACTAGCCTAATACTAAAAAAGGGAAACGTAAACCCCCTCAAATAGATGCCCAAGCTAGAAGAAGCTCATTTGCCAGAAAAAGACGCTTTGAGACTGTAGAGCCAAAACTTGCGACATAATGATTTACTCAAGGAGGAGGATTGCACCTATTCAGCTTTGACTTCCTGGCCGGCAGCTTCCAGCTTGGGCTCAATGTTGTTCTCTATCCACTTGCTGTCCCACCATTCCACTGGATTGACCGGGACTCCGGAGACCAGTATCTCGAAGTGGAGATGATCCCCGCCAGCCAGCCCAGTGGAACCCGTCCTTCCGATCACTTCCCCCCTTTCCACCTGCTGGCCGGGACGGACATCGATCTGAGACATATGCCCGTACAAGCTCTGCAACCCCAGGCCGTGGTCAATAACCACTGTCTCTCCGTATATGCCCAGCCAGCCGGCGTGGACGACCCGTCCGGAGTTGGACGCGGGAATCGGGGCCCGGGCAGTAGCAGCCAGGTCGATCCCGGTGTGCACGGAGGAGGTGCGGTGCTCTCCCTTGACCAGATAGGAACGCTTGTCTCCAAATCCGGATTGCCGTGAGCCCCCTGGAAGACGCAGGAATCTCTCCGACCACAGGGGGCGCGTGACTGTCTCTCTGCCTAGCCGGACCAATTCTTCCCTGTTTTGCCTACGCAGCTCTTCGTTCACCGCCACGAACAGCTCAGCCTTGCCGGAAACCTCCGGAAAATCGTCCCTGTACTGCGGCATGATCCGCTCCAGGAAGCCTTCGGAGATTCGGACTTCGCTGCTAGAGAAGCTGGTCTCCCTTACATTGGCTCTGAGCGGCACTTCCCTGGAATTGCCCGCCAGATCCACTGCCACCACTGTGGGCAGTTCGCTTCCGGCTTTAATGTCATGGGGATAGGAAAAAAAGGCCAGATGTATTCCACTGTCCTGCTCGTAAGCGGGAAAAAATCTTTCCCCCACCTTGACTCCCGTTCGACTGACCTTTTCCTCAAGACGGAAAGCCGCGGCAGCCGATCCACCGCGCTGCATGTTGTGCCGAAAGCTCTCCATGTCGATACGGGGAGGGGTGTCGTCATAGGTGTAGCTCATTTCCAGAGTAGCCCGGTTGCCCTGAAAGAAATTCGCCCAGGAATGGTCCCTGGCGCTCACCTGCAAATCGAAATCACCCTCTTGCAATTGCATTTCCTCGAAGGCAATGGTTCGGCTAAGGGTGACAGGTGCTTCCTCCGGCTCCAGCTCCAGGATTATCAGCTCCTCGCCCTCCTGTATCGCCCGGACCTCTATCTCCGCCAATCCCGAAGGTCGGTCCGTTACAGTAATGCTGGCATTTGCTTCCCCCCGCACATGGGATCCGTCAGCGGGCTGCACCTCGATGCGTGGCTCCTGGCCTTCGGCATGAATGAGATATACCCCCAGCACAGCCACTATAAGCAGGGCAGCCAGTCCTCCGACAATTTTTGTTCCCTTCGCGCTCATTTCCTGTCCACCTCGCTTTTTTAACAATGTCTCAAGCCTCGTTCCCGGGTTTCCGGGCACCACGAATCTGGAAAATATAAATGGAAGCCATTGGTTGGCTGGTGAGCTTACAGCTCGGTTTCTTCCCGGTTGATGAATGTCGCCCTCGGCAGTGTCTGGCAGGCTTCAGCTTGAAGGAGCGAAGCTGCTGGACCCGTCCGAGTAATAAGTACGTTGGGCCGGGTCTGGCAATGCATAGGAATGCATGAATTGAGCAGGCTCCCTTACTCGGCTCGAGCAGCAAAAACGTATAGCCCGACCTTCGCCATCCGCTATTGTTATTTAGGACATAATGCAAAAAAAAGCCATAGCCCCCGACACTTAACCACAAATACTGGGCTTGCATAAGGCATTATTTTAATATAATTTTGATAATTGGCTGTTTATAACCATCTCCTGGCTAGCTGTCAGGATGGCCACTAATTTCGCTGCTTCTTTAGAGGAGAAGAAGAGGCAAGGAAATCAGTGGACTTTATAGCCACTTCTTTGTTTTTTGGAAAAAGCAGCGGCTGGCTGGTTTCCATTCGGAAACAAGCCAGTGCGACCCTGGTTTTAACTAAGGTCAGCGCCCAGGACAACTTTCGAAAAAAACTGAAACAACAACTTAACAGGAGGCCTTATGAGCCAAGCCAAACAGGGCGACTCGGTAAAAGTCCATTATCATGGCACCCTGCACGACGGAACCGTATTCGATTCCACCCACGAAGAATCCCCCATGGATTTCACCATTGGTTCCGGCGAAATCATCCCCGGGTTTGAAAATGCTGTGGAGGGCATGAGTGAAGGGGAAAAGAAATCCGTGAGCGTAGAGCCCCAGGAGGCCTATGGTGAATACAACGAGAAGGGAGTGGTTCAGGTGCAGCGGGAGCAGCTCCCGGAGGACATCCATCCCGAGGTGGGGATGATGCTGCAGCTCAACACTCCCGAAGATCAGGTAGTCTATGTAACAGTTACCGACATGGACGAAGAAAAAATCACCCTAGACGCCAATCATCCCCTTGCCGGCAAAACTCTCAATTTCGACATCGAGTTGATACAGATCAACCCCAACCAGGAATAGCCCAAAAAAAAGCCGCTCCCGAAAAACGGGGGCGGCTTTTTCTTTTGGGAAAATTACTAGCTAGCTCCCCTCCGGAAAGCACTGTTCCAGAAAGGCAACCTTGTGAAGACCAGCACTGCCGGCTCCCGCCCTGTCTGCTTCAAGCGCAATCATTCCTTTACCCCTCAACAGGGAATGGTTCCGCAGATCCACTTACTTACTTGGACCGGAAAATTGGAGTGATTCCAGGGGCATTCCGTTCTTGAACACAGTTGCGGTCATCAAGGCCAGCTCATGCAGGTGCTCGTATGCCTTATTTTCGTCCATTCCTTCCGGAAAGTTGCGATACGAGGCAATAATCCCGAACAGCGAGGCGAAAAAGGACTTGGAAAAGAGCCGCAGGTTCTCCTGGGGGCACCCCATTTTCATCAGCACCTTGTCGAATTCGTCCAGGTAGTTCTGCTGGATGCTCAGGAACTTTTCCTTGGCCTGCTCATCCACATCGCGATTCCACAAAAAATGCCCCACTATTTGCAGCGTCGATTCCCTGTGCCAGAAAAACTCCACAATTCCCGCGGCGATATCCTCGAAGGAGGCCCCCTCCTGGGCCTGAACACGCCTCCATTGCTTTTGCCTGCCGTTTTCCATTTCCTGATCCAGTATCTCGGCCAGGATATCGTCCCTGCTGTTGAAGTAGCGGTAGATAGAGGCTGGCGAAATGCCGGCCTCGTCGGCGATATCGCGCATCCCGATCTCGTGGAAGGGGTGCTGGGAGAAAAGGTCTATTGCCGCATCCAGGATGATATTGCGGCGATAGACCCTTTCGCTTTCCTTGAGTTGCATAAATGTTGATTTCTTTTGACTCATCGCTTATATGACCTCCGATCTAGACCTTACCTGTTCCAGAGCAAAGTATACCTTTTGTTTCGTTTGTCAATATTGGTCGGAAGACGGCTCCGTTCCGCAAAACCCCTCACCGTCAGGTGCCTCCTCCGGCGCGGACAATTCCATCTCCCGTACCTGCTCCATTTCGAAAATCTTCGAAGGCATGTTTTCCATATTCCCCACCACAAGGGTCCTGACTTTCTCTGGATCAATGTATTCTCGGGCCACGCGCTGCACATCCTTGCGGCTCACCCGCTCCATGTTTCTAGCCAGGTCCAGGAAGCTGTCCGGGGACATGTCCCGATACTCGTAATACATCCTCCGATCCAGAACCTTTCCGGGAGAGTCATAGCGAAAGACCATAGAATTCAGGAAACGGTCCTTGGCTGACTGCAGCTCTTCTTCGGACACGCCGTTTTGGCGGATATCCTGCAGCTGCTGCTGGACCTCCCGAATAGCCCGGACAGTGTTTTCCGTCTTGGTCTGCAGGCCTATATAGAACAGCCCGGGGTAGTAGTAGTTGCCCTCGAACCTGCCGAAAACCGAGTAGGCCAGACCGCGTCTGGTTCGGATCTCCTGGAAGAGCCGGCCGGAAAATCCACCGCTCAATATTTCGTTCATCACTTGCAGCTCGGGGTAATCCGGGCTTTGGCGATAACCCCCCAGATGACCCTTGAGGATGTAGCTCTGGTTAACATCCGGCTTGTCCACCAGATAGACACCTTTTCCGCAGGGGGAATCCACTTCCGGGAAATCCATCTTATTGGCCCCACCCCGCGGTATTCCGGACAGCTCCTTTTCCAGCAGGGAACGCATTCTCTCGGGACTGAAATCCCCCACCACTCCCAGATAAATGTTTTCACCTCGAAAAGCCTGCTGGTGAAAATCCACAAGATCCTGCCGCTCGATGCGGTCCAGACTTTTGTACTCAGGCACGCGGGAATACAGGGTATCCGGCCCGTATATCAGCTTATTGAATTTCCTGAAGGCGATATCCCCCTGCTCGTCGTTGCGGCGGGATATGGAGGTCCGCATCTGCTGCTCGGCAAGGGCTATCTTGCCCCTGGGAAACCTGGGATTTGTCAACACATCGGCAAAAGCGGAGAAAACATCGGGAAAATCCTCCTTCAGGCAACCCAGGCTTGCACTGCCGGATTGCATCCCAAAGGAAAAGCTCATGCTTGCGGCATTGTTCTCCAGCAGCCTATCCAGCTCCCCGGCAGGGTAATCCTCGCTTCCGCCGCTGCGCATGACCTCGGCGGTTAATCGGGCCAGACCCTCCTTGCCCCGGGGCACATCGAATCTTCCGGAGCGGATGGTTGCTCGCAGCCGGACAAGCGGCAGTTCCTCGTCCCGGACAAGGAACACGCGTATTCCGTTATCCAAAGTCAGAGCCTGAACGGAATGCTCCTGCGCCAGTTTTCTCCAATCCAGGGTGCTCTCCAGCTCAGGCTTTTGGAAATTTTGCACTTCTGCTTGGCGCTTCCCGCACGCGGCAAGCAGAAGTGCAACAAGCAAAAGGCCCAAGCCCAGAACGGCCATTCCGGTTTTACAGCCTTTCACTTTGTGCATCATTGACCCTTACCTGATTGATCCCTGTGGATCAGTTCCCCGATTGTTCTGTTCTCGGGCTGAAAAAAAGCTTTTGCTGCCTCCTGCACCGAATCCTGGCTAACCTCCTCTACTCTGTCCAGGTAGCCGAAAACCTTGCGCCAGTCTCCCCTCTGGGTATGGGCCCTTACAAAAGACCGGGCCAGGCCCAGATTGGAATCCAGGCTTCTTATAAGGTCCGCGCGAATCCTGGTCTTGGCCCTTTCCAGCTCTTCGGCTCCCACCCCCTCCGTCTTGAGCCGCTCCAGCTGATTCTGCAAGCCCTGCTCCAGCTCATCCAGTTCGATATCCCTGTGCGGAAGAGCCAAGAACACGAACAGGGAAGGGTGCTTCTCTCCCGGATAACCCTGCAAAGCCTGTACCCTGGAGGCAATTTCCTCCTCCTGCACCAGGGAGGTATACAGGCGAGAGGTTCGTCCTCTGGCCAGTATGTCTGCCAGAACATCCATCTCCGGCTCTTTGGGATCTTCCAGGGCCACCGAGTGGTAGGCTTGAACGTAGGCTGGCTGCCGATGGCTTTCCAGACTGAAGCGTTTTCTGGACTCCTGCTCCGGTTCCCGGGTAATATGTCGTGGATCCTTTTCCTTGCCTTCCCAGGAGGAAAAGTGCTCTTCCGCCAGCTCCCGGATGCGGCGGGGATCTATATCTCCGGCGACAGCCAGGGTGACGTTGCCGGGCCTGTAGTAACGGTCATGGAACTTCTGCAGATCATCCATTCCCAGGCTTTCCAGATCCGACCTCCAGCCCAGGGTGGGACTGCGGTAGGGATGGGCACTGTAGGCTGTTGACCTCAGCTGCTGGATCAGCCGCCCCATGGGATTGGACTCCAGGCGGGTTCTTCTTTCCTCGAAGACCACCTCCTTTTCCGTGAAGAACTCCCTCCAGGCCGGACGGATAAGCCGCTGGGACTCCAGGGAAAACCAGAGCTCCTTTTTGTGGGCCGGGAGACTGCACTGGTAAACAGTGTAATCCGCGGAGGTTGCAGCATTTAAGTCCTCCCCGCCGTGCCTCTCGATGATGCGGGAAAATTCGTTGGGCTTTGCGTACTGCTCTGCCTTCTCCCTTAGTCCCTCCAGCCTTTCCCGCAAGGTCTGCAGCCTTTCCCTATCCGGCTGGGTAGAGGCCCTTTCCCTGCGAATGCGGGAGAACACTTCCTGCATCTCCTTCAGGAGCGGCTCTTCCCTGCTCCAGTCCCTGGTCCCTATAGCCGGAGTGCCCTTGAAGGCCATATGCTCCAGCATATGGGCAAGCCCCGTCTTTCCCCGGGGCTCATCAACGCTTCCGGCGTCCACGAAGGAGACAAAGCTGGCCACCGGAGCGTTGCTGCGCTGTATAACCAGTACCTGAAGGCCGTTTTCCAGGGTGAACTCGGTTACCCTGTCCTCGAATCGGGTCAGATACTCCCGGTAATCCACAGCCCAGACCGGGGATACCCAAACAAGCAGGCACACAGCCAGCAAAAGCGATTTCTTGATCAATTTCTTGTCCTTGTCTTTGTAAGCTCGATTTTCAGGGTTGCCCCTCAGGCTGCACCTGCAAAAATTACTTTTTGCAGGTGCAGCTTTAAGTGTTTAGTAAAATCAAAGAGTTATTCATCTAAACTTATAAGGGTGATTCTAACTTATGGCTTTTTGCAGTTGCATCCTTCAGGATCGGCAGCAAAAAAGGGGTAAATCCCTTGCGCCTTGGCGATCCATGATGATCATGCTACATTGATATTTGCCAATCAATCAAGGGCAAAAAGACATATCTGTCAAGGCCAGGGCCTTACTGACAGGTCTTTCATTGCGGGGAAGCTCACCGGGCTTGGGCGGAAGCCCCAAGGAATACAGAAAAAATAGCCGCCCGTCCAGGTAAAAATTTATTAACTCAGGCCGCAAAATGCTGCATTACAAGAAACTGATCTACCTGGGGACAGCCGTCCTCCTGATCCCTGTCCACATAGCGGTGTACCTCGCCCTTGTCCTGCAACTCGCCCTGATATTAATCCCTGGGATGGTGGATGCGCAGGCAGTGAAGGGCGCTTTGCAGAAGCAACTGGAAAACGAGGGCCTCTCCCTGGAGGCAACAGAAATCGAGCTGGGCAGGGCCAGAGTGGATATTCTGCCCACCCCCTCGCTTACCCTGAGCAGATTGGAAGTGCATGTGCCGGAAAAAGCCCTCTTTCAGACCGCCCAACTCACCATTTACCCCGAACTGAGGAGCCTGCTCACTGAAGACGTCAAGCTCCGGGCCGCACACCTGGAAAGCCCGCATATCCTTTTCCGAGCCCCCTTGGCCGGGGAAAAT
>CAYSPQ010000003.1:13730-18955 GCA_964432965.1 uncultured Desulfohalobiaceae bacterium | reverse complement strand
ATTCAAGAAGGGGTTGGAAAAGGAGGTCCTTACCGTGGACAACCATGCGGATGGCCCCTACATATATCTGCGACTGCTGGAGGAGAACCCGCAAAGAGCGGAGCAGGTCTGGCAACTGCTGCAGTACAACGAGGGCAACAATTCCGGCCGGGGCATAGGGTGCATTTCCTGGGACGGAAGTGTGCACCCGGATCAGTTCTGGAGGGAGCACACCCTGGGCAATGTGCTGCAGCGACCCTTTTCCCGCATCTGGGTGGACCCGGAAATTGAGCTCTTGCAAAAGCTGAAGAACAAGAAGCTCCATGTTCGGGGAAGGTGCGCCAGATGTCGCTTTCTGGATGTCTGCGCCGGCAACTTTCGGGCTAGGGCGGAGGCCTATTACGGCGATATGTGGGCCCCGGATCCGGCCTGTTATCTCACGGACGAGGAGATAGGTCTGGAGAGAATCGCTTCAGGCAGCAACCGGCAAGGGGAAAATGTGTGGAAGTGAAGCACCAGGCGGAGGTGAGATGAAGGAGCCCCTATTTCGTGGTCGGAGGCTGCGCACATCCAGGGGCCTCCGGGACATGGTCCGCGAAAACGAGCTGAGCCGCCGGGACCTTATACAGCCGTATTTCGTTGTAGAGGATGATCCGCGAGCCAAGCGGGAGATCCCTTCCATGCCGGGCCAGAGTCAATTGGGCGTGGAGACCCTGCTGTTCGAGCTGGAAGGGGCCATGAAGCAGGGCCTTTCCGCAGCACTCTTGTTCGGAATTCCCTCGGTAAAGGACGAGAAGGGATCCTGGGCCTATCATCCGGAAGGGGTGATCCAGACCGCCTTGCACCGAATAAGGGAGGCCTTCCCGGAACTGGTGCTGATAGCGGACACCTGTCTGTGCGAATACACCAGTCACGGTCACTGCGGCCTGCTTCGCGGCAGAGAGGTGGACAACGATTCCACTTTGCAGCTTTTGGCAGAAACAGCCCTGAGCCAAGCCAGGGCCGGAGCGGATATAGTTGCTCCCTCGGACATGATGGACGGCAGAGTGGCTGCTATCCGGAGCAGACTGGATGGGGAGGGATATGTGAATACTCCGGTCATGTCCTACGCGGTGAAATATGCCTCCGCCTTCTACGGGCCCTTTCGGGACGCTGCCCAGAGTGCTCCGGAGTTCGGGGACAGACGCAGCTATCAAATGGATCCGGGCAACAAGAGAGAAGCCCTGCGCGAGGCTGCGGCAGACATTGAGGAAGGGGCGGACATCCTTATGGTCAAGCCAGCCCAGCCCTACCTGGATGTTCTGCAATCCCTTCGCAGTCGGCACGACTGCCCTCTGGCTGCTTATCAGGTGAGCGGAGAATATTCCCAGATCAAGGCGGCAGAGCGCTTGGGCTGGCTGGACGGCACAGAAATAGCTTTGGAGAGCCTAAACGGAATGAAAAGGGCCGGCGCTGACCTGGTCCTCTCCTATTTTACCACTCAGATCCTTCCCTTGCTGCGGGAAAAGTGATCCTGCCCGGTAGCCATGTATGAACAATGACAAGCAAACATCGGATATTCCAGAGCCGAGGATTCTGGCCTGGGAGGTCACCCGGGCCTGCAATCTGGCCTGCCGCCACTGCCGGGCGAGTGCTCACCCTGATCCCTTCCCTGGTGAGCTGAGCCACGAAGAGGCTATGGACTTTATAGACAGCATTCCGGAAGCTGGCAGCCCCATTTTGATCTTTACCGGTGGCGAGCCCTTGCTGCGTCCGGACCTTTATTCCCTTATCCAGAGGGCCAGGCAAAACGGCCTCAGTTGCGCTATCGCCCCCAACGGAACGCTTTTAAAGGAGGAAACTGCAGGCAAGCTGGCGGACAGCGGTATAGAGAGGGTGTCCATCTCCCTGGATGCTCCGGATGCGAAAGGACACAACGCCTTCCGGGGGGTGCCGGGCGCCTTTGAGGCCTCGCTGCGGGGAATTCGGAACTTGCGCCGGGCAGATCTGCCCTTTCAGATCAACACCACGGTAACCAGCGCCAACTTGCATCTTCTGCGAAGTATCCACGATCTGGCTCTGGAGGAGGGAGCTGTGGCTTGGCACATATTCCTGTTGGTTCCCACAGGCAGAGCCAGTTCCATGAGCGAGGAGGTCATATCCGCTCAGGAGTACGAAAGAGTTTTAAACTGGCTCTATGATTTCAAGAAGGAAAGCCCCTTGCAGCTAAAGGCCACTTGCGCCCCGCAGTTCCACCGCATCCTGCGTCAGCGCGCAGCAAGCGAAGGCCTCTCCGTAAGCCGGGAGAATTTCGGGCTGGATGCCGTAAGCAAGGGCTGCCTTGCGGGCACCGGCTTCTGTTTTGTATCCCATGCCGGACGGGTGCAGCCCTGCGGCTATCTGGAACTGGAATGCGGCGATCTGCGCAAAGCCCCTTTTCCCTGGATCTGGAAGAATTCCCCTAGGCTGGCCGAGTTGCGCGACATCTCCAACTACCGTGGAAAATGCGGGGAGTGTGAATATGTAAGGGTATGTGGCGGCTGCAGAGCCAGGGCCCTGTCCATGGACGGGGATTATCTGGGCCAGGAGCCCCTGTGCGACTATCTGCCCAAGCGAGGCGCTTTTAATGGACAGCACGGATAAGGTGATTCTGGATATTATTCAGTCCGATTTCCCGCTGGTAAGCAGGCCCTATGCGGATATCGGCTCTCGCCTTGCTCTCACGCAGGCCGAAGTACTGGCCCGGGTGAGGTGCTTACGGGAGAAAGGGATTATCCGCAGGATCGGGGCAAATTTCAATTCCCGCAGCCTGGGGTGGAAGAGCACGCTTTGTGCCGCCTCGGTACCGGTGGATCAATTGGAGGAGTTCGTACGGGTGGTGAACGAGTATCCCGGGGTGACGCACAATTATCTTCGCAGGCACACCTACAATATCTGGTTCACCTACATAGCTCCTACCTGGGAGGATGTAGAAGGAGATCTCTCGGAGATCTCGCGTCGAACTGGGATCAAGGTGCTCAATCTGCCGGCGCAGAAAATATACAAGATCAAGGTTGACTTCCCCATGCAGGCCTAGCAGGGCGTTGAAAATCTTCCAATTGCTGCATTGCTTCAAAAAGTTCAAACTCTCACTAGCTAGTGACTTGTCCAGCGTGAATCGTCGTTTTTACTTATCTTCCTGCAAACAGGCGCATGTATTCTGTATTGAGGTAAACTTAAGCATGACAAGTCACTAGCCCGCTTCTTCTTTCCAAAGAAGAAGCAAGAAAATGAAAAGATTATATAACCATTTTTTTGTTTCCTTTTCGCAAAAAGAAACAAAAAAGCTGAGATGTAATCCACTGATTTTCTTGCTTCCTTTTTTCCAAAAGAAGAAGAGAATCTAGTTGCCATCCGGCAACTAGATAGTCGGGGTAATATACGGGGGCAGGATGAGGCAGGCAGCCCAGACGGGAGCCTCGGCACGGAACCCGGATCCGTGGCTTTTGGGCTCGGTTTTTGTGCTGATGGGATTGGGGCTGATCATGGTTTTCAGCTCCAGTGCGGTATATGCGGAGCGGGACTTCGGAAGCGAATACTACTTCTTTCGGAGTCAGCTCCTTTATGCCCTTATGGGCGCAGGCATGATCTATCTTTGCTGGAGAGTGCCCATAAACCTGATCTTTAGGCTGGTATATCTTTGGCTGTTACTCGCTTTTGTGCTTTTGCTGCTCACCCTGACTCCCCTAGGGACGGGAACCAACGGAGTGACCAGATGGTTGAGCCTGGGTCCCTTGACCCTGCAGCCATTGGAGCTGGCCAAGATCGCCCTGGTCCTCTACCTTGCCTATTTCTTCAGCCAAAAGCAGGACAAGGTCAAGACCTTCAGTGTTGGGTTCCTGCCACCCATTCTTGTGACACTGGCTTTTGCCGGAATCCTTCTTATGCAGCCGGATTTCGGGGGCGCGGTCTTCATTACCGCCTTGTTTTTTCTGATGAGTCTAGTGGGAGGGGCAAGGCTCATCTATATTTTCTCTTCCGGGATGCTGCTGAGCGGAGCAGGGGCCATGATGATCTACCATACCCCCTATCGAATGGAGCGCTGGACAGCGGTTTTCAAGCCCTTCGAGAACGCGGACGACATAGGCTACCAATTGGTGCAATCACTATACGGCCTGGGCAACGGCCATTTGTTTGGCGTGGGCTTGGGAGAGGGCAAGCAGAAGCTGTTTTTTCTGCCCGAGGCACACACGGATTTCATCCTGGCCGTTCTGGGCGAAGAATTGGGTTTTGCTGGACTTTCCCTTGTGTTTCTTTGCTGTGCGGTTTTTTTGCTTCGTTCTCTGTGGATAAGCCTGGAGCAAAGGGAGCTGCAGAGAAGATTCGTGGTGTTCGGCCTTGGCCTGGTGATTCTGGTGGAAGCCTTTTTGAACATAGGTGTGGTTGTGGGGGTGTTCCCGCCCACGGGCAGCCCCATGCCCTTTATCAGCTACGGGGGCTCCAGCTTGATGGCCATGTGCATCAGTGCCGGCCTCATCCTCAACCTTGGAGCAAGGAGATGAAACCTAGGTGGAACGAATCGTCCTAAGCGCTGGCGGAACAGGAGGGCACGTTTTTCCCGCCCTGGCGGTGGCAGACGAGTTGCGCCGACGTTATCCGCAGGCACATATCGTGTTTGTGGGCGGGGAAGGAGCCCTGGAAAGACGCTGTGCAGAGAGAGAGGAGCTACCTTTCCTCTCATTGCCGGCCAGAGGGATCCTGGGCAAGGGTGTTCGCTCCCTGGGTGCCTTTCTGTGGATAGGGCGCAGTCTTGTTCGGTGCAGCTCCTTCTATCGCAGTTTTCGCCCCCAGGTGGTGGTGGGATTCGGCAGCTACGCGGCCTTTGTTCCCGTTTGGCTGGCCCGGCGCAAGAGGATTCCCACCGCGATCCACGAGCAGAACAACCGCCCCGGAGTAACGAACAAAATACTGGGCAAGAGGGTGGAAAGGATATTTTTGACCTTCCCGGACGAAGAGGGCAGCTTTGCTTCAGACAAGGTGGTGCAAACCGGCAATCCGGTAAGAGGACACCTTCTTCGGATGGCGGAGAAGGAAAAGATCTACACCCACGAGGGAGGGAAAAACCTTTTGGCATTCGGGGGAAGCCAGGGAGCGAGCGTTTTGAACAGGGTCATCGCAAATGCCTTGCCCACCTTGCGTTCCCTAGGGATAAACATAATGCACCAGACCGGGCAGGAGGAATACGAACAGGTGAAAGAGGAGTACCGCAGGCAAAAAATGGACGATTC
>CAYSPQ010000003.1:0-13720 GCA_964432965.1 uncultured Desulfohalobiaceae bacterium | reverse complement strand
CCCTGGTGTGCCCCTTTATTGAGGATATAGGACAGGCCTACGGCTGGGCCGATCTGGTTGTCTCCAGGGCAGGTGCTTCCACCTTGGCCGAGCTGACAGTTCTGGGCAAGCCGAGCATCCTGATTCCCTTTCCCTATGCCACGCACGCGCATCAACTGGATAACGCCAAGTACCTGGAAAGGCATGGCGCTGCTTATGTCCTGGAACAGAGCTATCTGGACGAGGTGAACCTGACTCGAATGATCAGAGATCTTTTGTCCCTGCCCGGCAAGCTGAGGGAGATGGGCAGGGCTGCCCGCAAGCTGTCCAGTCCGCGGGCTTCGGAGCATATCGTGGATGAGGTGGAGAAGCTTTGCGCTACAGCCGGGAGGTCTAGTGGAAGGAAAGCCGGAGAATTTTATCCGGCAAAAAGCTAGAGAACGGATGAGGAAAATGAGGACCAAGCTGCAAAGGATACACATGGTGGGCATCGGTGGTGCAGGAATGAGCGGGATCGCCGAGGTCCTGCTCAATCTGGGCTACAAGGTTTCCGGCTCGGATATCGCGGAAAATGATACAATCAGGAGGCTGAGGGATCTGGGGGCCCGTATCTGGACAGGGCACCTGCCGGACAATATTCAAGGGGCGGAAGTCCTGGTCAAGTCCACGGCTATAGCCCAGGAAAATCCCGAATTGCAGGCCGCGCGCAAGAAGGGGATCCCCATCATACCCAGGGCGGAGATGCTTGCCGAGCTCATGCGCCTGAAGACGGGAATCGCTGTTGCCGGAACCCACGGCAAGACCACGAGCACCTCCCTCCTGGGAACAGTTTTCAAGGACAGCGGAATTGATCCCACGGTGATCATAGGAGGAAGGCTGAACTACTACGGAAGCCACGCCTTGCTGGGGGAAGGGGAATACTTGATAGCAGAGGCGGATGAATCGGACGGATCCTTCTTGAGCCTGTTTCCAATCATGAACATGGTGACCAATGTTGATCTGGACCATACGGAGCATTACTCCAATTTTTCCCAGATCAAGGAGGACTTTGTCCGCTTTATGAACCAGGTTCCCTTTTACGGTCTCAATGTGGTTTGTGGAGACGACCCCTGTCTGCGGGGATTGCTTCCCAGGGTCAAGCGTCCGGTGTTCACCTACGGACTGGGAAGGGACAACGATCTGAGGGCGGAGGTCCATCATCTGGGGCTGAAAAGTAGCTTTTCCGTATATTACGGGGATGAGCTCTGGGGCGAGGTGGAGCTGCCCCAACCGGGCAGGCACAACATCCAGAACGCCCTGGGAGTGATAGCGGTGGCCATGAATGCGGATATTGACAAGCAAAGCATAATCCATTCCCTGCAGGGATTCGGCGGTGTGGGGCGGCGTCTGGAGAAGAAGGGGGAAAGGAATGGGATCCTGGTGGTGGATGATTACGGGCATCATCCCAGGGAGATAGATCTGACCCTGCAGACCCTGAAGGAAGTGTACGAGAACCGGCGCTTGATAGTGGTCTTTCAGCCGCATCGGTTCAGCCGGACCAGGGATCTTTTTGCAGACTTCTGCCGCTCCTTTTCCCGGGCAGACCTGCTCTTCTTGACCGAGATTTATCCTGCTTCCGAGGACCCTATTCCAGGGGTCAGCGGACTCTCCCTGGCTCAGGGGATCCGGCAGGTTAGCGACAAGGAGGTGGTCTTCTGCGACGATCTTTCCAGTTGTCTGAGTGAAGTATGGGATATCGCAGCACCGGGGGATCTGCTTCTGACTCTGGGGGCAGGGGACATCACTCGCTTGGGAAACATGTTCCTGTCCCACGAGAGAGGGCAAAATGAATGCAGCACCGGGTATCAGCGAGCCCAGGGACAGGAGTGAAACCGGCTCATGGAAGTATGGAGCAGGCCAAGCCTAAGGGAATACACCACTCTGCGCATGGGAGGACATGCAGAATGCGGGCTGAGGCTGCTTTGCAGGCGAGACTGGCAGGAATTGTCCGGTTTTTTGCAGCGGGCGGGGCTCTCTCCGCTATTTATGGGCAGGGGGAGCAATCTCCTGCCCCGGGAAGGCGATTTGCCCTATGCCTTGGTTCTTCCGGAGCCCAGTCTTTTCCTGGAGGTAGTTCAAACCGAGCAAGACAGGGTGATCGTTAGAGCTGGGGCGGGAGCGGGTCTACCCAGGCTCCTGGGTAAATTGCGGTCCATGGGGCTTTCCGGCTTGGAGGGTCTAGTGGGGATCCCCGGTTCACTGGGAGGCGCCATTGCCATGAATGCGGGGGCCTTTGGGTATACTCTGGGAAGCGTTCTTTCCCGGGTCCAGATTTGGACACCCGCCCAGGGCCTGCAGTGGGTGAACAGGGAGAGCCTGCAATGCGGCTATCGCAGCTTTGACCCCGGAGAAACCGATCGTTGGTGCATCGTGGCTGCCGAGCTGGAGCTAATCAGCCTGGGCAGGGAAGAGGTGGGGCAACAAATGAGGCGCTGCTATGCAGTCAAGAAGGAGCGACAGCCCCTGCGGGCCTGGACTTGCGGCTGCGTGTTCAAGAATCCCGAACACGGGGATTCCGCAGGACTGCTTCTAGACAGGGCCGGTTTCAGGGGGCTCACCCGGGCGGGAGTGGGCTTTTCCAGCCTGCACGCCAACTTCTTGCTCAATCATGGGCAGGGAAGCTCTGATCGGGCCCTGGAGTTGATCGAGCTGGCTAGGGAGACGGTCTCGCGCAGGTTTGCAGTGGATCTGGAGCTGGAGGTGCAAGTGGTCTGATGCCCCAACGGATTCAGCCCCCGGCTGCTTTGACCCTGGTATCTGGGGATCTTGGGCAACAGTGCCTGCAGCCGGGATATAAGCTTTTTCTATTACCAATGAAAGGTTGAGGACTTGTATAAATTTTTTACCGCCCTTTTCAAATCCTTGGCCGTAATAGTTCTTTTGGCTGCAATCAGCTGGGGCCTTCTAGCGGGATACAGATGGGTTACCACTACTGAACTGTTGTCTGTACAGAACGTGAAAATAAGCGGCAATCAAGCCTTGAGCTCCAGCAGAGTCAAGGAGCTGGCCGGAATCAGCCAGGGGAAGAACATTTTCGCCATGGATATAGGCGAGATGGAGCGAAATATACGCAGCTCCGAATGGGTGGAAGCCCTGCGGATAAAGCGGGATTTGCCGGACACCCTGCATCTGAAGATCCAGGAGAGGGAACCGGTGTTCTGGATACGCAAGGAGGACCGTCTCTTCTATGCGGACAGCCAAGGCAGGGCCATCGCTCCTGTCCAGGCCGAGCGTTTTCGTTCGCTCCCCTTTTTGTCCGTTAAGGGGTCTAGCAGCGGGCAGAAGGAGCGGCTTCGGCAGCTGCGGGAGGAAATGCGGGCAAGGGATCTCCCCTTTACTCTGCAAGACGTCAGTTGGTTGCGTTTCTTCCCGGGTCAGATCATGGAGATACGTTTACACCAGTATCCGCTTCGAATTTATTTGGGAGGACAGGGCCTGCAGGAGAATCTCGGCTTACTGGAAACGGTCTGGAGTGACTTGCAGGGTAGAGAGGAGTTGTCCAGAGTAAAGCGGATCAGAATTTATAACGCCACGGGCTGGGTGGAGAAAGCTCCAGGGGAGTCGTTATGAGCCCAAAATCGAATATTATAGTCGGTCTGGACATCGGGACTACCAAGATCTGCACCGCTGTGGGTGAGATTTCCCCGGACGGGGTGGATCTGGTGGGAATAGGCATGAGCCATTCCACTGGCTTGCGCAAGGGAGTGGTGGTCAATATCGAGCAAACGGTGAAGTCCATTAAGCAGGCGGTGGAGGAAGCCGAGCTGATGGCCGGATGCGAAGTCCGATCCGTATACGCGGGTATAGCTGGCAATCATATCATGGGCTTTACCAGTCAGGGAGTTATCGCCGTCGGCGGCGGCGAGGTGACCCAGAAGGACCGGGACAGGGTCATAGATGCGGCCAAGGCGGTGGCTATTCCCATGGACAGAGAAGTGATCCATGTGCTCCCCCAGGAATACATTGTGGACGATCAACACGGCATAGACGACCCCCTGGGCATGGCCGGTGTGCGTCTGGAGGCCCAGGTACACATCGTGACCGGAGCAGTCTCCAGCGCCCGCAATCTGCTTCGGGCCTGCCATCGCTCCGAGCTGGGGGTGGAGGACATCGTTCTGGATTCCCTGGCCTCGGCCAAGGCGGTGCTCACCGAGGAGGAAAAGGAGCTGGGGGTGGCCCTTGTGGATGTAGGGGGAGGGACCACGGATCTTTCCGTTTTCTGCAACGACTCCATCAAGCACATTTCCGTGTTTCCCCTGGGCGGAGTGAACCTGACCAACGACATCGCCTTCGGGCTTCGAACACCGGTGAACAGCGCGGAACAGATCAAGATCAACTATAGCTGTGCACTGACGGAGCTGGTGCATAACAACGAGGTGATCGAGGTGCCCAGCGTAGGGGGAAGAAAGCCACGGGCTGTTTCCCGGGGGGTGCTTGCCGAGATCTGCGAGCCCCGCATGGAGGAGGTGCTGAGCAGGGTGGACCAGGAACTGGTCCGTTCCGGGCTCAAGCAGAACATCGGCGCCGGGGTGGTCCTGACCGGTGGCTGCTCCCTGATCGAGGGCATGAGTGAGCTGGGGGAGCAGGTGTTCGATCTCCCAGTCCGCATTGGCTATCCACAGGGGATTGGAGGACTCAAGGACGTGGTTTCCGATCCCAAGTACGCTACTTCCGTGGGGCTTTTGAAGTACGGAGCAGACGGCAATAGCAGCGACTTCCGGTTGCGGGCCGCAGAAAAGAGCCTCTTTCGAAGGGTGTGGTCCAGAATGCGTCGCTGGTTCAGCGAGATCACCTAGGGGGCTCGGAGCTGATCAGCGAGCTTTGAATACAATTCCGCCGCGGGGCGTCAAGCACCGTATTGCGGTAGAACTGGGAATATTTTCCCCAAATCGGGAAGGAGGTTCCAGCATGGAGTACATGGAAATAGAACCTGAAGGCAGAGCGCAGATCAAGGTCATCGGCGTGGGTGGAGGAGGAGGGAATGCGATCAACAACATGATCCATTCCTCCCTGAAGGGTGTCTCCTTTATCGCGGCAAACACGGATGTGCAGGCCCTGAAGAACTCGGCAGCGGAATACAAGATCCAGCTGGGGGAGAAGCTAACCAAGGGCCTGGGTGCTGGGGCCAATCACGAGACAGGCAGGGACGCCGCCCACGAGAGCAGTGACACCATCCGGGAGGCCATAGGCGAGAGCGACATGGTCTTCGTGACAGCGGGCATGGGCGGTGGGACCGGCACTGGAGCCGCACCGGTCATAGCCGAGATTGCCCGGGAGCAGGGGGCCCTGACCGTGGCAGTGGTAACCAAGCCCTTTTACTTCGAGGGCAAGCAGAGACGCTATCTTGCGGACAAGGGGATCAAGACCCTGAAGGAGACAGTGGACAGCATCATCACCATACCCAACGACCGTCTGCTCTCCCTGGCCCCCAAGAAGGCCACCTTTCTGGAGATGCTGCAAAAGGCGGACGAGGTGCTCTACTATGCGGTCAAGGGCATCTCAGACCTGATCATGGTTCCCGGTCTGATCAACCTGGACTTTGCCGACGTGAAAGCGGTCATGTCCGAGATGGGACTGGCCCTTATGGGAACGGGAATAGCCCAGGGAGAGGGTCGGGCCCGTGAGGCCGCCATGAAGGCCATTACCAGTCCGCTGCTGGAGGACGTCTCCATTGACGGTGCGCGCGGGGTCCTGATGAATATCAATTGTGGCCCGGATCTCACCGTGGACGAGGTGAACGAGGCGGCAAGCGCCATTTCCGAATCCGCTAGGGATGACGCGCAGATCTACTTCGGCACCGTCTTCGACGACAACGCGGGAGAAGAGATGCGCATCACCGTGATCGCCACTGGCATAGAGACCCAGGGAGAGGAGAGGCAGGATCAGGGCCAGACGGACAGCAGGATGAGGATCCTGCAGAACAAGATCAGCGCGGCGGACAGGAAGCGCTCCTCCCAGGAGACCCCGCGCCAGGAAGGCAGGCGGCAGTCCCGCGAGGCCCCTCCGGCGGAAAACGAAGAGGACCTGGAGATTCCCGCCTATCTGCGCAAGGAAGGTGGAGGCGGAAAAGCCGATGCTGCGGCAGAGGAACGCCCCTCACCTCGGAAGAGCGAAAGGAGGAAGACCGAAGGGGAGAGCGGGGAGCAGGAGGAATTTATTTTCGACGAGGACGACTATGAGATACCATCCTTCATCAGGAAGCAGGCGGACTGAGGTGCCTGCAGCGGGCAGGGAAGGAGCGGAAGGGAAAAGGGGCCTGGAGTCCAGGGCGTAACCCCGGCCGGTCCAGGCCCTTGCCTACACTCGGTCCAAGCCTGGCAGCAGGCGGCTAGCCCTTGGCTATCCACTGCTCTCCTGTTCCCTGCACCGGGTATACCAGGTGCTGGCATCGGAGAGGATCTGGAAGGAGCGATGGACCAGACTATGCGGATCCGGCAGATATCCGGTCTGCAGCAGGGCTGCCTCGAACAGCTGGTCCGTGGCCCTATGCAAAAAGGGGTCTTCTGGGTTGTCCCGGTAGATGCGGATCATATTCCGGATCAGGGAGTGATCGGGGTTTATCTCCAGTATCTGCTTGGGAATGCTGCTGTCCTGCTGCATAATGTGCATGAGCTTTTGCATTTGCGAGCTCATGCTACCGTCCGGATTGACCAGGCATGCCGGGCTCTCCCTTAGCCTGCCCGACTGGCGCACCTCGGTAACACTTTCGCCCAGCCTCTCCTTCATCTTGGCCAAAAGCTTGTCCAGATCCTGCTGCTCCTCCTGGCTGAGCTCCGGCTGATCTCTAGAGGTGTCCTCCTCGGAGGCGATGCCCTCCAGATCCTTGGGGTCCACGTGTTCTGCCGCCTTCAACGGGTAATCCCCGTAGGATCCCACTGCCTGGAGCACGAATTCGTCCACGGGCTCGTAAAGCAGCAGCACCTCCACCCCCTTGTTGCGCAAGAGCTCTATATGGGGGTTGCTCAACACGCTCTCCCTGTTCGACCCGGAGAGATAGTAAATCTCCTTTTGTCCCTCCTTCATCCGGTCCACATATTCCTGGAAGGAAGTAAACTCCTCCTGGGATTCGTGCATGGATGAGTTGAAGCGCAAAAGCTCCACGAACTTGTCCCTGTTGGCGAAATCCGTGTACCCCAGCTTGAACAGCTTGCCGTGCTCGCGCCAGAAGGTCTTGTAATTCTCGGGGCGCTTGTTGGCCATCTCCTCCAGCCGGTTCAGGACCTGCTTAGTCAGGGTGGAGGAGATCTTTTGGATCAGGCTGTTCTCCTGGATGGATTCCCGGGAGAGGTTGAGGGGGAGATCCTCACTGTCCACCACTCCTTTCAGAAAGCCCAGGTACTGGGGGATAACATCCTGGTTCTTGCGCTGGATCAACACGCGGTTGACGTAGAGATCCAGTCCGTAATCCTCGGTATAGGTGTCGAACATTGCGGTGGTTCTGGGGGGTATGAACAGCAGGCTGCTGAACTGCACCGGAGCGTCCACTGCGACGTGTATGGTCTCCAGGGGCGGCTCGGTGTCGTAGGTCAAAAACTTGTAGAATTCCTCGTACTGTTCCTGCGAAATCTGGAATTTGGATTGCCTCCACAGGGCGGGTATGGTGTTCACTTTCTCCCCGTCCACGAAGATGGGGAAAGAGATGAAGTTGGAATGGGTGCGAATGATGGACTTCAGCCTCTCCGGATCCAGGAACTCCCGGGCTTCTTCCTGCAAAATGATGTCCACCCGGGTTCCCCGCCCCGTATCCGGGGATAGCTCTTCCACTTCGTATTCACCCGTGCCACTGGATCTCCACTGTATCGGCTTTTCCTCCGGATAGGCGCTGCGCGAGGTGATGCTCACCTCCTCCGCGACCATGAAGACAGAATAAAAGCCCACTCCGAAGCGTCCGATGATGTTGTCCGGATTCTCGCTCTCCTCGGTGACCTTCTTCAGAAACTCCTCTGTTCCGGATTGAGCTATGGTGCCCAGGTTGTTGACAATTTCCTGCTTGCTCATCCCTATGCCGGTGTCGGATACGCTGATGCGGCTATTGTCCTTGTCCACTGTGATGTCTATGCGCAGGTCCTGTTCCGGCTGCACGATCTGCGTGCCCCGGTTCTGTTCGAAGCGGACCTTGTCCAGGGCGTCGGAGGCGTTGGAGATGAGCTCGCGCAGAAAGATCTCCCGATTGGTATAGATGGAGTGGATGATTATGTTTAGCAGCTTCTGCGTCTCCGCCTGGAAGGAATAGGTTTCTGCCTGGGACATAGGGCCTCCTTTTCCGAGCAGTAATTTTGGTGGGGGATTGTCTTGACCTGCTGAGCTGTCTGGAAAATAAGCCGAATTGAAGTCATTCCGCTTGCAGTCGCGGGCATTTCCGGCAAATCTTGCCAAGTGCGAGGTATATAAACGGACAAATGAAATTTAGGCATTAAGGCTGGATTGTCAAGCCCTGACTCACAGGAGCCGGGTGGCTATCCAGCTCCCGGCTATGAAGGTGCCCAGGGAGCTGCCCAGATTGGCCAGGACCACCACCAAAAGGACCTTGATTGCGGGATTGCTCCAGAACAGGGTTATGGAGCCCAGCGCGCTGGAGAGCCCTTCCAGATCCTTGATTGTGGGTCGTTTGACCCAGGCCTGTACCAGACCGGCGACCCAGCCGGCTGCAATGGTGGGATTCAGACTGGTGAGGGGGGCGGCAAAGAAGGCAGTGCCTATGGTCAAGGGATGGGCCAGGGCCACGGCTGTGCCCAGGGCGGAAAAGATGCCGTTCATCAGGATCCAGATGGTGATGGAGTGTAAGGAATCAGTGGCTCCTCCGGTGAAAAAGCCCGCCAGGATGAGCAGAACGATGATCGCCGGAATAGCCCATTTGGCTATTCTGGGAATCACCGAGGGGGGCGGGGTCTGCAGCAGCGGCTCCAGGTCGTGATCGGCATGGATGGCTGAGGATATTCCCTCGGCGTGGGCGGCTCCGACAACGGCGACCACGGTTTCTCCCGGGGCTTCCCGTATCTTCTGGGCCAGATGGATGTCACGCTCCTGGATAAGGCGTTTCTTGATCTCCGGAAAGGATTGGCCCATGGCCTCCATGAGGACCTGGACCTGGTCCTTCTCCTTGAGCTTTTCTATGTCCTCCGCCTGCATATCCCCAGAGAATACGAGTCCGGTCAGGGCCTGAAAAAAGAACTTCATCTTGTGCCAGAGGCTCATGTAGCCCCATACCCGCCGCAGGGTGATGTCGATTCCCCGGTCCGCGAGAACTATCTCCGCCCCGGTGGATTCGGCCTGCCTTATCCCTTCCAGCATTTCCTCTCCTGGCCGAACTCCCATCTTTTCCGCCATTTTTCGATAAAAGGAGCTCATAAGGAGCTGCACCAGGACGAAGAGCGCCTTGTTCTCCCTGACTATCTGGAAGATGTCCATCTTTTTCCAGGACTCGGGATTGACCATGCTCTGGTATCTGGAGGGGCAAAGCTCCAGACATATGGTGTCCGGGGAGACTGCGGAAACCAGCTCGGCCACGTCCTGAACGCTCTGCTTGGAGATATGGGCTGTCCCCAACAGGTAGACAGTCTTATCCGGCAAATCTATGCGTCGGGTGTTTGCTGGCAGCTTACCTGCCTCGGTTGGGATGGGATTCATTTTGAGCTCCCGCTCTGCTTATTCCAATAGGGCTTGGGCGAAGTACTGTCCGTCGAAGGGGCGCAGATCCTCCATCTTTTCCCCCAGGCCCAGGAAGGATATGGGCACTCCCTGCTCTATGCTAAGGCCCAGAACCACTCCCCCCTTGGCGGTTCCGTCCAGCTTGGTGAGGATGATTTCGTCCACCCCTACACTTTCCCGAAAGAGCTTGGTCTGGGAGATGGCGTTCTGCCCAGTGGTGGCGTCCACGACCAGGATGCTGCGGTGCGGGCTTCCGGGATGGTTCTTGTTCAGGACCCGCTTGATCTTTTTCAGCTCCTCCATCAGGTTGGTCTTGGTGTGCAGGCGTCCAGCCGTATCCACGAACACTGGGTCGTATCCCTCGGCCTTGGCCTTTTCCAGGGCCCCATAGGCCACAGACGCGGGGTCCGCTCCTGGTTGCCTGGAGTAGAAGCCGGCTCCGGCCCGATGGGCCCAGATCTCAAGCTGCTCGATTGCGGCTGCCCGAAAGGTGTCTCCGGCGGCGATCAGGGGTTTGCGTCCCTGCATATACTCCCTGTGGGCCAGCTTGGCTATGGTGGTGGTCTTGCCCACACCGTTTACTCCCAGCATCAATACCACTTCCGGCGTGACCGGCTTGATTCTCTTGGCCGGGGCGGGAAACAGGCTCGCCAGCTCCTCCTGGAAAATCTCCTTGAACTCTTCCGGAGAGGTGGTTCCAGCTTCCCGGATCCTGCTCTTCAGGGAATCCACCAGATAGGTGGTTGTCTGCATACCCACATCCGCAGTTACCAGGATCTCCTCCATTTCCTCCCAGAAGTCCTCACCGAATTCATCGCTTCGCTGCAGCAACTGATCCATCCGTCTGGCCAGCTGCTCCTTGGTCTTGGACAGGCCGTGGGAAAGCTTTAGAAAGAGCCTGCTTCGCTCGTCCTCTTCGTCTTCCAGATCCAGGGCCAGAGCTAGCCGGTACTGCAGCTCGGAACGAAACTCCTCCACTCTGTCGTACTCCATTTGTCCGAGCCAATCCCGGAAGCTCTCCACGAACTCCCCGGCTTCCTCACGGGGAACCTGCAGGCTGTCCAGCAGGAAGTAGATGCGTTCCCAGAGCTTGTCTCCAACGCTTTCCACATCCTGCAGGATGTGATCCAGCCATACAGAGAGCCTTGGCTCCGCCTGCTGCAAGGTGAGAAGTAGGTCCCTCTGCCACGCTTCCTCCTGCTCTGCTGACTGGGGCACGACCTCTGCCGCCTCCACCTCGGTTCCTTTCTCCGAGGCCGGCTGTTCCTGGCCGCCTTTGCTCTCCTTGCCGCGCCACAACTTTTTTATGGAAGAGAAAAAACCCATATGTGTACGCTCCTTTATGACCGCCGGCCGCGAAAGCGACCAGCAGGGGGATTTTCTTGCCGGGCTATCTTTTTGCCCTGCGGCCCCGAGGCAGGGCCCATCGAATGTAGCCTTTTCTTCGAAGTACGTGAAGGGGGAGAATTGCCCGCGCCTTTGTGCAGGAGGGCAGCCTCCTTCCCGGTGCTAGTAGCGGGTAGGGGGCCGGAACCCGGGACGGTCTGAAGAGGGAATAAAGAGTGCTTTCTCCAGATCAGAAAAGGACCCGGAGCGGGGGGTCGAAAGAGGCCCGACCTCAATTGGGGCACCGGCAGGAGAAGGGTCAGAATCCGGCTTGGTCATATCTCTGGCGGAGAGTGGGCGAACTTGTCCCACTGGATCTTGCCGTGCTTTTTCTTGTACTTCCGGAGCAGGATATACAAAGCCCCGGCTCCTCCATGCCTGGGTTGGGCAGTGGAAAAGCCGAGGATCACTCTTTTCAGGGGCGCCCGGGTTAGCCAGACCTGAATCTGGTCCCGCAGGACGCTTTTGCCGAAGGGGGAGTTCTTGCCCCGTCCGGGTATAAGCAGGAGGCATCTCTTGCCCGCCAGGAAATGCTCCCGGACGAATTCCAGGAGGAGCTTCCAGGCCTCTTCCGCGGTCAGCCCGTGCAGATCCAGATGGGCCTGGGGCGAATACTTGCCAGCCTTGAGGTCCTGCATGATCCTGCGATCAAGCCCCTTTATGCTGCCCTGGAGGTATTCTTTTGTATGCTCCAGATCGAACTCCACCCTGCCTTGGACCAGGTCCTGCAAGTACTGTCTGTATTTCTTTTCCGTGTCCGGAGCCCCGGGAGAGGGCTTTACGGTGTCCTTGTCCGGTATTATCTGTCTGCCGGATTTCTTTGTGGACAAGGGCTGCACATCATGCATGGCGCTCTGGAAGAGCTCCTCCGCGCTCTTCTTTGGCCGCCTCTTGCTTTCCTTGTCCTCCTGCCTTCCCTGGGGAACGGATTCCTTCTCCTTCTCCCTTCGGCGGGCCAGCTCCCGGGACACTTCCTCCCATTTCCTGCTACGCATGCACAGCGCCCCTTGCTTTGTAGCTCCTTTTATAAAAGGAGCTTTTCGGATGGCGGTTAGCTCGCCTTTTCTTTTACCCCAGAAGGTATAAAAAGTGGTAGTGTGATAGACTAATATTGCAGCAACTTCTGTTGAGCGTGGCGTTGCCGCGCAAAAAAGAGTTGCCCACTGCTTCTATGCATAAACAGAGTTGAATGATTGCCGGTATAGTATAAATTTATAGCTTGAATGGGAAAAGTTTTCAAGTTATGCAGTAAGCAATAGGAGATGGCTTTGCCCATGGGCAGATGTGACTGCAAAAATTAGAAAACCTGGTTATAATGTTAAACTCGTGACATCACAACTCCTTGATATTTTTGACTTCTGACCTCTGTCTTCTGACTTCTGGCGCCTGCAAAAAGACTTTTTGCAGGCGCCTCTGGGCAGGGACGAGCCCATCTCCGCATGTCTCTTACCAGTTCTCGGATGCGGGCTGAGATGTGTGAGTTCCGGCTATGGTCCAAGTTATGGTGCGTATAACCAGCGGAGAGTTCAAGGGAAGAAGGCTGTCCACAACCTCAGGTCCGGGATACCGGCCGGCCACGGAAAAGGTTCGGGAAGCGGTGTTTTCCATGCTTGAGTCGCGGTTGAGCGACTGGTCCCGCTTGGTGGCGGCGGACATATTCGCGGGAAGCGGAAGTCTGGGTTTTGAGGCCTTGAGCCGTGGAGCGCGGCGCGCTTACTTCGTGGAGAAAAACGCTCGCGCGGCAAGGCAGATCCAGAACAACGCCGAGCTGCTGCAGCTGCCCAACGACAGATACCGGATCCTTAAAAGGGATGCCTTCCAGTGGGTGAGATCCAGACCGGAGGAGAAATTCGGTCTTGTGTTTATTGACCCGCCCTATAAAAAGGGTTTATTAGATCCCTTCCTGAATCGGCTCCTTGCCTCGGATTGGATGGAGGAGAACGGGATCATTCTGGCCGAGGTGGAACAGGATATTTCTTTTTCCCCGGACAGTCTCTGTAGTCTGGAGCTTGTTGCCCAAAGGGATTACGGACAAACGAGGATTTATCTATGGCGGACCAGTTCGAGAGTATAGCAGTTTATCCGGGAACCTTTGACCCGTTAACCAACGGGCACATCAGTCTGGTGCGACGCGGGCTGGATGTGTTCGACAGGGTCATTTTGGCCGTAGCCAAGGATACGAACAAGACCCCCTTGTTTTCCCTGCAGGAGAGGGAGGAAATGGCCAGGGAGGCCTTTTCCGACAAGCCCGGGGTGATAGTGGAGGCCTTTAGCGGGCTGCTGGTGGAATACGTGGAGCGCTGTGGGGCAAAGGTCATCCTGCGGGGCCTGCGCGCCAATTCCGATTTCGAGTACGAATTCCAGATGGCCCTTATGAACCGGAGGCTGAAAAGGGACATCCACACCATGTTCATGATGACGGATTATAAATGGCTGTTCACCAGTTCTTCCATTGTCAAGGAAACCGCCTCCGCAGGAGGAGACGTGCAGGGCCTGGTCCCCAACAAGGTTTGGCAGCGCCTGAAACAGCGCTACAATATAGTGAACAATAATTATTGATCCCTCGGGCTTGGCTCCTGCTGTTTTTATGCTATTGTGGAGTCAAGGTTGCTTTTGGCTCGGGACAAAGAAGGTGAAGAAACGGTTAGCCCAGTGCAAGCCATATGCG
>CAYSPQ010000002.1:18548-20364 GCA_964432965.1 uncultured Desulfohalobiaceae bacterium | reverse complement strand
TTACCACTGGCGAAGCGGGCTGGCCGGAAGTGCAGCATATAGAGGACAAGGACTTCCGGCCGGTTATAGACAAAGCCCGAACCATGGAAGGCTTTCGCGAGGACGAGGACAAGGGAACGGTTCTGGTGGGTTTTGCCAGGAACGCGGTGCTCTCCGTGGCGGACCAGGTGGTGGACGCGGTGAAGGAGGGCAACATCCGACACTTTTTCCTGCTTGGCGGCTGCGACGGAGCCAAGCCGGAGAGGAACTACTACACCGAGTTCGCGGAAAAGGCTCCACGGGATACTGTGATCTTAACCCTGGCTTGCGGCAAGTTCCGCTTCTTCGACAAGGACCTGGGCAAGATCGGAGATCTTCCCAGGCTCATGGACGTGGGGCAGTGCAATGATGCCTATTCCGCGGTCCAGATCGCCCAGGCCCTGGCTCATGCCTTTAAAGTGAAGGTCAAGGATCTGCCCCTTTCCCTGATCCTGTCCTGGTACGAGCAAAAGGCCTGTGCCATATTGTATACCCTTCTCTATCTGGGCATTACCGACATCCGGCTCGGCCCCAGCCTGCCGGCTTTCGTTAGTCCCAATGTGCTGCAGGTCCTGGTGGATAATTTCCGGATCAAGCCCATCAGCACGCCGGAGGAGGATCTGCAGGCCATTCTGGGAGAGGAGGCCAGAGCGTAAGGTGTGCGGTGCCTGATCAGCCGATCCGGCACCGGAAGAATCGGCGCAGATTGAAGTATCCTTGTCGAGCGAGGCATCTATTGCCTTTGGCATAGACTCTTGTCAGAATGAATAACAATTATCGGTAAGATGGGTGAGTTAGACAAGTCCCTCCTGGGGAAGCAGACGGAAACATTAATAAAGGAGTGATCCCTATGGCCAAGCAAGTGATTATCGAGCAGGAGGAGTGCATAGGATGCGAAAGCTGCGTGGAGATCTGCCCGGAAGTGTTCGGTTTCGACGAGGCGGAGGAAAAAGCCTATGTAATCGACTCCCAGGGTGCTTCCGAGGAAAAGATCCAGGAGGCTATGGACTCCTGTCCTGTGGAATGCATTTACTGGGAAGAATAAGCTATTGCCCCTCTCCTACACTATGGCGCTTTTTTCGGCCAGCAGCAGTAGGACCAGGGAAGATGCATCTGCAAAAAATTGAAATGTGGAATTCACTTTTCAGAAGCATGATCGTAACTTGTTGATTTTTCTGCTATCCGTCCTCTGTCTTCTGTCATCTGCGCCTGCAAAAAAGACTTTTTGCAGGCGCATCAGGGAAGGGCTGCTTAAAATCCAGCACTTGCAGCTTTTAGCTTGAAGCTAACAGCCTGCCAGGGCAAAAGGAGATGATTTATGGCACAGGAAAAGGTCGTTTGCGCCCACTGCGGCCACACTTCGGAGACAGAGCGATTCCAGGGAGATATCTGTCCTCAGTGCGGATTGACCTATTGGCGCTGCTCCAACTGCCGCTATCTGCTTACGGCAGGTGCTCCTCCCGAGCAGTGCCCAAACTGCGGAGTAAAGTGCGAGTTCCTAAATGTTACCTGCTATACCCCGGACTGCGGAGGTCCGGGGAACGTGGATCCCAGGCTGTAGTCCTCTGCCCGCTGCGCGGGGAAGCAGCGCAGAGAGCCGGCTACTAGGGCACCTGCGGCAATAGAATGGAGGAAGCCGCTGAGCTGCCGCAGTTGCCCTGGTAGCCTTATTTCGCCTTAGTTGCGCAGAAGGCTGCGGCGCAAAAGATCCAGGGCGCAGTCTGCAAAAAATAGCTGATTGTTCTCTCTCGATCCTGTGTCCCTTTGGATGTGTTTTGCCGTGACCTTATGGGGGGAG
>CAYSPQ010000002.1:0-18538 GCA_964432965.1 uncultured Desulfohalobiaceae bacterium | reverse complement strand
CCGCTAGGTCCGGCCACTCCGGTTGCGGAAATTGCGTAGTCCGAGCCGGAAAGCTGTTGCACGCCCAGGGCCATTTCTCGGGCTGTAGCTTCGTGTACCGCGCCATGCTCCTGCAGTGTTCCTTCCGAAACTCCCAGCAGGGAGATCTTGGCTTGATCGCTGTAGGTGACCGCGGCTTGCAGGAAGTAGTCCGAGCTGCCGGCAACCGAAGTCGTTCTTGCCGAGATGAGGCCTCCGGTGCAGCTTTCGGCCAGGGAGATAGTGGCCTCCCTCTCTCTTAAGAGTTTGCCCACTACCTGGGGCAGCGATTCCTCCCGCAGGGAAATCACATTTTCTCCCAGTCTTTCCAAAGCCCATTGCTGGGCATTGTCCACCTCTTCCTCCGTGGTCCGGGTTGCGTCCGCATACAAAGTTATACGGATCTGGGGAAAAAGGAAGCGATATCCCAGCTTCACATCGGGGTGGAACTGGGGCAAATCTTCCAGAGTGCGGGCAGTGGCTGATTCTGTCAGCCCAAAGACCTGCAGGCTCCTGGTGCGCTGGGGTTGCAAGTGCTGGGGGAACTGCTTCCGGATTCCGGGTTGCACGGACTGGTGGAACATTTCCCGCATTTCCCGGGGAACTCCGGGCAAGAAAAAGAACAGGCAATCGGAGATGTACAGCCCGAACCCAGGAGCAACCCCCACCGGATTGGGAAGAACAAGGCTGTTTTCCGGCACTAGTGCCTGCCTGGCTATTTCTTCCGGCAACTTCCCCGTCTGCCGATGCCTTCGCCAGAAGTCCCGCACGGACTGCAGGGCTGCGGGGTCTTGCACCAGGGTTTTGCCGCTGCTTTTGGCTGCTGCCTGGACAGTCACGTCATCCGAGGTGGAACCCAGGCCTCCGGTGACCAAAGCCAGTTGCGCTCTGGAGGCGATTTCCTGCAAAAGATCGGACAAAGACGCAACCTCGTCTCCGACTGTGCTTACCCTGGACACCGGAGCTCCCAGATAGAATAGCTGCTCCGCCAGCCAGGCGGAGTTGCTGTCCGCTATCTGTCCACTGGTTAGCTCCTTCCCGGTGGCTGCCAGCTCCACCCTCAGCATGGAGATCCTCCCTGGGTTTGCTGCAGAAAGCGGCGCAGGATATCCTCCTGGAATTCGTCCAGGGAGCGGAACACCGCCCGAGAGACCTGCAGGGGGATGTCCCGGAAGAAGGCTTCTGCCACGGCACCGGCAATGCAGGCCTGGGTATCGCTGTCTCCGCCCAGGGATATGGCGTTGCGCAGCGAGTCCTCGAAGTCCTCCGCCTGGAGAAAGGCAATAATGGCTTCGGGGACCGAGCCTTGACAGGTAACATCAAAGGAGTAACCCGGGCGGATGTCCTCCAGGTTACGGGACAGGTCGTACTGGAAGCGCTCCTCGATCTCGCGGCGGATCGCCTCCTTGTCCCCTCCCAGCCTGGCCCGAAAGACAGCCAGGGCCACAGCCTGAGCTCCCTTAATTCCTTCCGGATGGTTGTGGGTTACCGAAGCGCTCTTTTCCGCCTCCAGCAACACTTTTTCCTCGGAGTCCATGTGCCATCCCACCGGAGAGACCCGCATAGCAGAGCCGTTGCCGAAGCTGTAGTAGGGGGCTCTATCCTGCGAGGCAGCCCAGAACATGAAGTTACCTCCGTATCCTGCCCGCGGATAGCGGCGAAAGAAGGCCTTCAGGTTATCTGCGTAGCCAATCCCTTCCAGCAGACTCTGCGCCACTGCCAGGCTAAGGACGGAGTCGTCTGTTATTCGGCATTGCGGGGCCAACAGCTCAAAGTCCTTGCTCTTGATGGGGTGCGCCTCGAAGCGCGAACCGACAAGGTCTCCGGCTATAGCTCCCAGCATCGGTGCTCCTTGTGGGTTTTTGTGGGGGAATAAACAAAAAGGGAGAGATGCGAGTCACCAATTTTCTTGCTTCATGTCCGGTAAAAGAAAGGATTGAAGCCGTTTTGCTCAGGCTCGAAGATGAGTGTTTTTGTTTTCCGCGTACTTCAGCCCTAGCTCTATAAGCTCGGATATCAGTTCCTGGAAGGAGTATCCCGCTGCATTTGCCGCCTGGGGAAAGAGGCTGTTCTCGGTCATTCCGGGAAGGGTGTTCGTCTCCAGGGCATAGGGCTGCCCCTCCCGGACCAGGAAATCGGTTCGGCTATAGCCCTGCAGCCCCAATATGCTGTGGCACCGCAGGCCCAAATCCATTATTCGCTCGGTCAGGTCCCCGGATATGGGAGCCGGGCAGATCTCCTCCGCGGCCTGGGGGGTGTATTTGCTGTGATAGTCGAAGAACCGGGCCTCTCCCGCGGGGCGGATGAGTATGGGCGGAAGCGCCCGTCCATTTAAAACGGGGCAGGTGATCTCCTCTCCTTCAATGCATTCCTCGATCAGGGCATAGTTTCCCCGAGAGAGCAGATATTCAGCATGGCTCCGGATTTCCTCCCTGCTGTCTGCTCTGTGGATATCCAGACTGGATCCACCGGCATGGGGTTTAACAAAGGCCGGCGGATCGACACTGCTCCGCCATGTTTTGGAGGGAGGCAGGGTTAGAAACTCCCAGTCCGGAGTGGGAACATCCCTGCAGGCGTAGAGGGTTTTGGAAGCCGCTTTATCCAGGGCCAGAAGGGATCCCTGGGGTCCGGAGCCCTGGTAGGGACAAGCAACCTGTTCCAGAAATGCCTGCACCACCCCGTCTTCTCCTGGAGATCCGTGCAGATTGATGAAGGCGAAGTCGTTGGCAGCCGCCCTGTCCGGAAGCGCGCGAAAGCTGTGTGCGGGATCCAGGAATTCGACCTCGTGTCCCAGCTGCTGCAGGGCTTTCCGAATGGACCGGGCTCCCTTCAGGGAGACTTCCCTCTCATTGGACCATCCTCCGCTGATCAAAAGTATACGCATCCAGCTCTACCTCCAGGGAGCGGTTGAATTCCTTCTCCAGCGCGCACGCCCTGCAGAAGGAGTAGTAAATCATTTGCTTCCGCTCATAGGACTTCCCGTAACGATCTATTACATCCTCATATCGTTGCCGGAGAGTAACTATACGGTCATGCTTTACCCGCTTGTCCGCATAAAATACAGCCAGAGGTAGGAAATGCCGTCGTGGATCCAGATCTCCCGGCCAATGCACGTGATGAATTACTCCCTGGGCAATGGCCGGGTTGCCGGTCAGTTCCAAGACCTGGGAGGCGCCGAGTTGACTGTGATTGCCTTGATGGGTGATAGTGTAGGTCTTGCCCAGGTCGTGGAGTAAAGCCGAGGCGCGAACTTCCTGGACGTGAATGTCCCAATTGCGCTGTCTGGCGATATCGGCCAGAGCAGTGGCTATTCGGGCGACCTTCAAGCTGTGCTTTCTTATATGCGGCGGCATGGAGTGTTTGCGCCATATTTGGAAGCATTCCCTGTCTCCGGGAACAGGGCCGGAGGAGGCAGGAAAGCTTATGGGGCATAGAGGGGAGCGCTCCATGAGGATCTTGGTCCCTTTTTTGGCATGAGGAATCTTTTCTGCAAGGCCGTTCCCGACCAGCTAAGGTGCCTTAAACAGAAAATATCAAGGACTTGAGTCAATGGTATCTAAAAGAGAGGAAAAAAACAACTCTTCCCTCTTCTGGCAGGAGCTGAACAACCCCCGGTATTGCCGTGCCCTGGCAAGTAGACTTCAAGGGCTTGTACAGGGAGATATACGTTTCATGGAGGTATGCGGAACGCACACGCACACCATTTTCCAGAGCGGATTGAAATCCCTGTTTCCGCAAGGCCTGCAGCATGTTTCCGGCCCGGGATGTCCCGTTTGCGTGACCCACGCGGACGACATTGCCGCTTTTGTGGAGCTTGCCCGGACCCCTGGGGTTACGGTGGCCACCTTTGGAGACATGCTGCGAGTGCCCGGGCCGGACGGCCTAAGCCTTCAGGACGCCCAGGCGGAAGGGGCATCTATCAAGATTTGCTATTCACCCTTCGATGCTGTGCATTTTGCCCAGGAGAACCCCTCTCGGGAAGTGGTTTTTCTGGGAGTGGGATTCGAGACAACCGCCCCGGCTGTAGCGGCAACTATGCACACTGCGGGAGAAAGAGGCTTGAGCAATTTGAGTCTGTATTCCTGCCACAAGCTTATACCTCCCGCGCTGGATGCCCTGTTGCGCAGTCCGGGATTCGCGATAGACGGCTTTCTTTTGCCCGGTCACGTTTCCACGGTTATCGGGCTTTCACCCTATAGCTTCCTGCCCCGGGAGCAAGGCGACCCTTGCGTGATTGCCGGATTCGAACCGGCAGACGTTCTTCAGGCCCTGCTGATGCTCGTGAAGCGCATCAATCAAGAAGAGCCCGATGTGGACAACCAATACAGCCGGGCGGTTGCCCCGGAGGGGAATAGCCGGGCCCAAGAGATGATGAGCAAGGTTTTCGCACGAGCCGAGGCGCAATGGCGGGGTCTGGGGATTATTCCATCCAGCGGGCTGGAGCTGCGCCAGGAGTATGCCCACATGGATGCAAAGCAAAGATTCTCCCTTTCCTTGCGAAATAGAGGGGAGCCTGCCGGCTGCCGCTGCGGGGAGGTTCTGCAGGGCGCGATCCTGCCCAGGGACTGCTCTCTCTTCGCTGCTTCCTGTACCCCTGCCTCCCCGGTGGGACCCTGTATGGTCTCCAGCGAGGGCAGCTGCGCAGCCTGGTACAAGTACGGCCTGGAGTAGCGCCGCATTGCTGTGCCCTGAGCCTGTAGTCCTAAATCAAATTAACTGGAAATACCGGGAGAGAAACAGTGAGCGATAGGATTACCCTGGATTACGGCAGTGGAGGAATGGCCTCGCACAGGCTCATCACCAGTCTTTTTCTCCGCCATTTGGGGAACAGCTACTTGGAGGGCCTGAACGACGCAGCCTGTGTTCCCACCGGATCCCGCACTGCAGTGAGCACGGACAGCTTCACCGTGGATCCTGTTTTCTTCCCCGGAGGAAACATCGGCTCTCTGTCCGTGCACGGGACAGTGAACGATGTGGCCATGCTCGGAGCCAGGCCCAGGTATCTGACTTGCGGCTTCCTGATAGAGGAAGGACTGCCCTACCGGGATCTGGAGCTAATAGTCGCCTCCATGGCCGAGGCGGCAAGAGTGGCCCAGGTACAGATAGTGGCCGGGGATACCAAAGTGGTGCACAAGGGAGCTGCGGACAAGATCTTTATCAACACTACAGGCCTGGGAGAGCTGCTGCTGGAGGAGCCCCTTTCCGGAGACGGAGCCCGGGAGGGAGATGCGATCCTGGTTAGCGGAAATTTGGGTGATCACGGCTTGGCAGTCATGGCGGCGCGCGAGGGCTTGTCCTTCCATACCCCGGTGCAGAGCGACTCGGACTGCTTGTGTCACATGGCTGCAGATCTGGTGCAATCAATTCCGGAAATAGACGTGCTCCGGGATCCCACCCGTGGAGGCCTGGCAGCTGCCCTGAATGAAATCGCTTACCAGTCCGGTAGGGACTTGCTTGTGCGGGAAGAGGACATACCCGTGGACCCGGCTGTGGATGAGGGATGTTCCTTGCTGGGGTTGGATCCGCTCTATCTGGCGAACGAGGGAAAGCTGATCTGTATCCTGCCTTCGGACAGGGCGGAGGAAGGCCTGCGGATAATGCGCAGGCATGAGCAGGGCACGAATGCCGCCTGGGTTGGGCAAGTGGCAGAGTCGGGCCGGGGAAGGGTGGTCCTGGAGACGAGGATCGGCGGCAAGCGCCTTTTGCAGATGCCGGAGGGGGTACAGCTTCCGCGTATTTGCTAGAGTCCCTGTCCCACCTCTTCAATTGGAGCGCGGCCCTACTGCTGGCTCTATGTGCAAGCCCAGGGCTTTTAGTTCGCGGACAAGGCTCTGCAGCATTTCCCCCACTCCCTCGCGAACCACGGGGGTTAGCTCGGTGCCGCTTTCCAGGCTTTGCGGATGGACTCCATAAAGAATGGTCCTGCGCGGATGGGTGCTCAAGAGAGTGGCTGCGGCCAGGACTTCGCTTATTCCCAGCTGATGGGGGGAGATCTTGCTCTGGAAATAGCCGGGGTTCTCTCCCAGATCAATGCGGACTACGCTTCCCGGCTTTCCTTCCCGGGACTCCACTGCATCCAACAGGAAAAGGCAGTCCCGGTTTTCGATATGGTTCAACAGGGTCATGCCGGAAGTCCCGCCATCCAGTAGCTCCACATTGGGCGGGAAGACGTGCTCCCTATCCAGACGCCACACTGCCTCCACTCCGGCCCCCTCATCGGAGAGGAGAGTGTTGCCGATCCCCAGAACAAGGATGCTTGCATCTTCCAGTGATTCCTCGTTCTTTTCGCCTGGGTAGACTTGTCCTTGCTTCATGGGAGAGGCCGCTCCTTGTGGTGCCGGGTTTTAGACGGGTTTCCCTCGCAGAAAGTAACACCTTTCCCTTATCAACCAAGTTTTCTGGGGAAGGCAAGTTTTTGCTGAATAGTTATGTAGATTTTATCATTGTACATTTCTTTGCAGTATGTGGTCAATTACCTCAACGGCTGGGCCGTAAACACCAGAGAGGATGAAGTGCTTGCAGTCGGGTGTTAAAAAGGAGGTCCCCGAGCGCAGGTAAGTGCTGGGGTCGGCTAGGTCATCATTTCCGGTCCCCACTTTTCCCAGCATATCTATCATCTCCTGCCGCTCGAGATCGCGCCAGTTGGTGTAAGTGTCGGCGACTGCGAAGGGGCCAAACTCCTTGATCAGAAGCTAAAAGATCCCGTCCGAGAGCTATGCGATGCTCTCCAGAGAGTGAGGGGGAGCAGTAGGAATAGCTACAACCACCCTGTGCGCAATTTGTTTGCGAGAGGTGTTCAAGTCGATTTAATTCTTGGGGCTATGGAAATTCTTATATGGAGCGACTTTCTTTAGTTTTAAAAACCAAATGTTGGGACACCAGTGTGTGAGGCTCTGAACGATCTGGAGGCTACAATCCGGGCTAGTTCACTTTTTTTTGTACATACTCCTCGGTTTCTTCGAACTTGGGACAACCATGAAAATCTACTTTGCCGGGCAAATAGAGGCTGTGATGGGCGCTGGTGGCCAAGGGGACGCAATCTGCGGTGATCAGCAGGTCCGCGCCGCCCTGCAGAAACGGGGCGTGAGGAGGCACCAGCCTTATTTTGACCGGCCAGTGGGAAAGGGTGGATTCCGTGGACTGTTCCCTGCCAGTGTTGGCGATCTGGCAGGAAGAGAAGATTTGCAGCTTGCGGAAGGACATCTCAAGGCAACATACTGTTCACGCAACCTCTGCTTGGCAACCTCTTCGTCGAATCTCTCCGCCTAGCGCTCAATCATCTGCAGAGCGCCAGTGGGGCATTCGTCCAGACAGACTCCTAGGCTATCGCAAAGCCTGTCATTATCAGCTTGGCCTTGCACACCAAGATCTGGATGCCCCCCCGCGCGCCGCCTAGCAGGCGGGCAAGCATTGGCCGCAGCCGTCGCAAAGTTCCTCGTCGATATGGATGATTTTTCGCTTTTGGCTGTAATCTTGCTCCTTGCTTTGTTTATTCCCGGCAGGGAGCTTTCCTTGTTGACGAGTAAAGAATACAGGGAAGCGCAGACGTTGGCTTTGGTCCAGATCAAAAGCGGTGCATCCTGGCGGCAGCTTGATAAGCCAGGCCGCGGCTCTTTGTCTGCTCAAGTTGATTCTGACTCCAGTGGGTAATAACTTGCTGAGATATCTAGGATAAAGCTTGCCAACAGGTGTTGATTTGACTTGAGAGAGCTTTGCTGCAATTCTTTTACTTATAGAATCGGCAAGCATAATATATCAACCAATCGAACGGTGTTGCCAATCAGTTTTTTCGGGTTATCTTGGTATATATGGCTCATCAATCGGACTATTTTCATCCCACCATTCTTTTTCTGGGATTCAGCAGCAACGGCCTGCAACTTATGGCCGAGAGGCTCGCTCGGGTCAAGAGCTTACAAATTCATGCCCTGAGCGCGACGGTCCTTCCTCCGCGCAAGAACGAAAAGGCAGAGAAGGTGATGCAGGAGATCGGCCTGGACATCTCAGGGCTTCCCAACAAGGGTCTGACCGAGATCGAGACCTTTAAGTTCGACTTGATCATAACCCTGGGCGCCTTCGACGAGAGCTGCCGTTCGAATCTGCCCGGAATGCCTCCGCATATCCATTGGGATATGTCGGATCCCGGAGAGGGCGCTACGGCTGAGGAAGTCACTGCTGAGTTGCGGGAGTCTAGAGAGGTCATTAACCAAAAGCTGGATACCCTCCTGGATTCGCAGCTTCTTCAGGCCCTGTCCGTAACCAAATGGAATCTGCAGCTCATCCTGGACAATCTGCTCCATGGAGTCATGGCCCACACTAGCAACCGGTACATATTCTACTTCAATCAAGCCGCTGAGGAGATTACTGGGTACAATCGCCAGGATGTCGTGGGCAGGGACTGCCACGAAGTTTTTCCCGACCTGTTCTGCGGCGGCGTGTGCGAATTCTGCCGCGGGGAGGGCCAACAGCTTTCCCTGGAGGGGATTACTCGGGAGGTGATCTTTAAAAGTCGTTACGGCAGGAGTAAAAATTTGCGCATGTCGGTAAAGCCGCTGACCAATGTGCAATTGGAGCGGGTGGGAGCACTTATTTCCTTCCAGGACAACACGGAGCTCAATCAGCTAAAAAACCGGATCAAGCACCATCACTCCCTACAGGGAATGGTGGGTAAGGATCCCAGGACACTTTCCCTGTTCGAAGAGATCAGGGAGGTGAGTTCAGTTGAAGTGCCTGTCTTGCTGCAGGGTGAGAGCGGAACAGGAAAAGTGCTGGATGCTCGTGCCTTGCTCATTCTGGGTCCCAATGATGAAAATCCCTTTATTACCGTTAATTGCGGGGCGCTCCCGGAGGGAATTCTGGAGAGCGAGCTCTTCGGTCACGTAAAGGGGGCCTATACCGGTGCGATAGCCAACAAGAAGGGGCGCTTCGAGCTGGCCCATACCGGCACAATTTTCCTGGACGAAGTCGCCGAGCTCTCCTTCAACATGCAGGTAAAGCTCCTTCGAGTGCTGCAGGAGAAGAGCTTTGAGCGCGTGGGCGACGAGAAAACCATCCAGGTGGATGTTCGGGTAATCAGCGCTACCAATCAGGACCTGCACAGGCTCATGGAGGAAAGGAAGTTCCGCAGGGATCTCTACTACAGGCTGTGCGTAGTGCCTATCCACATGCCTCCATTGAGGGAAAGGCGCCTGGATATCCCAGTCCTGGTGGAATATTTTCTGGACGTGATTGCCAGGGAGCTGGATTTGCCCAAGCTGGAGCCGTCCAATGAGGTTATGGATTATCTCAACCGTTACCCCTGGCCCGGCAATATCAGGGAGCTGCGGAATACTCTGGAATATGTGTATGTTAAATGCCGCTCCGGCGGGCAATTGAAGGTGGAGCATCTACCGCCGGAAATAGTGCGGAGCGAACAGTTCCGTGGCACCCGCGGCCCTTCCCATAAGCTCAACAAGGAAGATATACTTCAGGCCCTGTCCCAGGCGGAAGGGAACAGAAAGCTGGCAGCCGAAATGCTGGGGGTGAGCAGAGCCACTTTGTATCGGCATCTGGAAACATTCGGCCTGAAATAGCAGCAAGTCTTTTCCAAACAGCCATCCTTCGGTTGTTTCTTCCCCCCCTCCCCGCTATACCTTGCTTGTCCGACCCCAATTCACCTTTTCTTTTGGGTATCATATATGGACTCCCTCTCCGGAGCATCTTTCGCGGAATGCATTGTCTCTGAATGAGGCTTCCCACCGGGGTGCTTGGCTAGAAGTCCTTGAATTCTGCCCGGAGAGCCAGTCCTGATCGGTGGTGCCCTGAGGTAGTGTATCAGGTGTATCACTTTGTATCATGGTGCTTTGGACATGCAGGTCTTGCTAAAAGAATCAAGGATACCAGAGCGTTGCAGAGTCAAGGAAAGCGGATTGGCCTGGACGGCTTTTGTGCGTTGAACACGGTTGGATAAGTGCTGAAGTGTTTTTGTTTTAAGTGCTTGAAAGGACAGGAAAAGTGATCAAGTAGAGCGCCTGGTTTTGGCATGTATTTTGCTCAAAGTAGAATATGCAAAAAGAAAGGGCAGAGGTTCATAGCGAAGATCATATTTTGGAAAGAGTCGTGGATCTTTGTCAGCAAATGCTAGAATTGGCTGATCTCTACGACTATTATCGGGTGCGGCCGGGCTCAGCCGCGATTGCTGGGGCTATGCGGGATGCGGCGTACAAAATTCGTGGATTGGCGGAAGAGGAGCTGAATCAAGAGGTGGAGCCGCGTCCGGAAGAAAGACACTGATGTTATAATGTCTAGCCCAGGGGGTGTGTAATGTCGGAACAGGGCAAAAAGATTCTGATTGTGGACGACGAGGAGGATATCAGGATTTACTTGGCTACCTTGTTCGAGGATCAAGGCTTTAGCACAGTTACTGCTGAAGACGGGGAGCAGGCATATGAAGCGGTAAGAGCGGAAAGACCAGACCTTATAACTTTGGATTTGGCCATGCCGCAACAATCGGGTGTGCGAACCTACCGCAATTGCAAACACGATCCGGAGCTGGGACGGATACCAGTTATTGTGATCACCGGGGTGGGAGAGAGCATGGAGGAATATTTCAAGAAGATGCCCAACTTTCCCACCCCGGAGGGCTTTATAAATAAGCCCGTGGATTCCGAGGAATTGTTGCAGCAAGCCAAGGCCTTGCTGGGAGGCTCCTAGCTTGGCCCGGCTTCCCTGTTCTCGAAAACAGGCAATAAATTACCGAGCGTAAAACAATTGGAAAAAGGAGGAGCTCAGCCTCATGTCAGTTATTGTCTATCTACTTTTCTATCTGTGCGTGCTTATTTTCCTTTCGGTGGTTGTGTATCGTGTAGTTGCCTACTTTAGGCTCCCCATCCACTTGCGGTGGGAGCTCTATCCTATCCCCCACGAGGGCAAAGAAAAGGCGGCCTATGGGGGGGGCTATCTGGAGGATACCGACTGGTGGAAAAAGCCCAGGCAAACCTCCAAGTTGCATGAGCTCATATACATGATCAAGGAAATAGCCTTCCTGAAGGCCACCTGGGAGAACAACCGCGGCCTGTGGTATGTCAGCTATCCCTTCCACTTGGGCCTGTACATGGTCGCTGCCTTTGTTCTGCTTCTGCTCCTCGCCTCAGGCCTGCAGGCCCTGGTCCAACCCGCAGCTACGGAAAGCTTGCTGCAGCAATGGTTGCTCGGTATCGCTTCCGTACTGGGTCCCCTGGGATTCATCCTTTGTTTGGCCGGGGCTGTGGGGCTTTTTCTCAAGAGGATAAATGATCCGGCACTGCGCAATTATTCCAGTCTTTCCCACTACTTCAATTTAGCCGTTTTCGCATTGGTCTCGGTTCTGGGCCTTCTCACCTGGCTGGTAGTGGATCCCGGCCTGCAAATGACTTCCACAGTGATGGCCAACCTTCTGAGCGGAAACTTCCAAGCCGTGCCCAGCGCGCTCCTGGGGAGCACACTTGCCCTGGGTTGTCTGCTTTTGGCCTATATACCACTTACCCACATGTCTCATTTCTTCATGAAGTACTTCCTCTACCACGATATTCGCTGGGGAGACGAGTCCAGGTTTGAAAGGAAGGATGTGGACAAGAAGCTACAGGTGGTTCTTAACTACCCGGTCAAATGGTCCGCGCCACATATATCCGGAGATGGATCACGTACCTGGGCGGATATTGCAACTCAAAATCCCACGGAGGAATCAGACAAGCCGCAGTAATTACGGCTAGTTATCTCACCAAAAGGAGCAAATATTATGAGGAACAACTGCCTAGATGTCAGAGACGTAAGCAAGGATACCCCCAAGCTGACCAGTGTGGGACTGGATGACCTCATGCCTCTATCCCTGGAGCACCAGGAAGAGGAATGGGGGGAAATACCCCAGGAAACCAGAGAAAACTATTGCTGCATCCTGGACGACACCTGCATTCTGCCCATTCCCATGCCCCGCAGCAAACAGCAGGAAGAGGAACTGGTCAACAAGTTCATTGACGGTATGCGTAAACTCTTCGACGAGGAGAACAACTGGACTTTTTTGGCCATGCTCAAGACCACGGTGGAGCATTGCGCCAAATGTAACAGCTGCGCCCAGTCCTGCCACCTCTACGAAGCGAGCGGATACAACGAGATGTACAGGCCCAACTATCGCTCGGAGATCTTTCGCAGGATATACAAGAAGTATGTCCTGGAACAGCCACTGGCCAAATGGCGCACCGGAGACATTGAGCTCAATTGGCGGACAATCGCCAGGTTGGGCGAATTGGCCTATCGCTGTAATCTGTGTCGCCGTTGCACCCAGGCATGCCCCATCGGTGCGGATAATGGCCTTATAGCCAGGGAGATTCGCAAATTATTCAGCCAAGAACTGGGTATCGCTCCGCCGGAGCTGCACGGAAAGGGCTCCATGCTGCAGCTGCAGACAGGATCCTCCACCGGCATGAGCCATCAGGTGGCCAAGGACAACGTGGAGTTCATCGACGAGGACTTTTCCGAGGTGACAGGGTTCGACTTCACCACTCCCTGGGATGTGGAAGGCGCGGATATACTGCTCATTCACAACGCAGGCGAGATAATGGCCTGGCCGGAAAATATCGCCGCTTTCTCCATAATCATGCAGGCCGCCGGACTCTCCTGGACTTTGTCCAGCGAATTGGCTGCCTATGACGGCATCAACTACGGGGTCTTCTACGACGACATCCAGACTGCCAGAACCGCTATATTGCACGCACAGGCGGCAAAAAACCTCAATGTAAACAAAATCGTGGTCGGCGAATGCGGCCATGCGCACAAGGCACTCACTGTTATCGGGGACAGGGTGCTTCCCCCGGAGCTTCAGATACCCACCGAGGGATGCATGCCCCTGTTGCGCGATATCGTCATGAACGACCGCATCAAGTTGGATCCCAGCCGTAACGATTTTCCGGTTACACTTCACGATCCCTGCAACGTGACCCGTTTAATGGGTATAGTGGAGCCACAGAGAGAGATCCTGAACAAGATCTGCCCTCAGTTCCGGGAGATGACTCCGAACAAGGCACACAACTACTGCTGCGGCGGTGGCAGCGGCTTTGCCATCATGAGCCGTAATACTATCCCGGAATGGAAAGCAAAGGTTTCCGGAAGGAAGAAGCTGGAGCAGGTCCTGAACGCCTTTTCCGACTGCAGGGGACCGGAAACTCCCAAGTACATTTGCGCTCCCTGCTCCAATTGCAAGGGTCAGTTTCGCGAGCTTATCGATCACCACAACCTCAGGGAGACGGAAAGCATGATCTACGGTGGACTAGTGGATCTGGTAGTTAATGCCATGGAGGATGTAAACCCTGGATTCATAGGCTGGGAAGAGGAATAGTAGGCAGTGGCGCAACCAGCCTACGATCGGCATATAATAGCAGGAGGGCAAAGGTATGTACGATCCCTCGGAGAAGAAGGTCTTGGTAATCGAGGATGAGCCCGATGTCCGGAACTATCTGTGCGCTTGTCTGGAAGACGCCGGGTTCAGAGTGCAGAGCGCGATCAACGGTGCAGAGGGTTTGGAGGCGGTCCGGCATGACCCTCCGGATCTGATTACGCTGGACATGGTCATGCCTCGCAAGTCGGGACTTCGTTTCATGCGGGAGCTCAGGAAGAAAGAAGAGTGGTGCTGTATCCCGGTCATAGTCATAACCGCCCATGCCAGGGATGAATTGGGCAGCGAGGAGGTGAAGGAGCTAAATGCCTTTACCACAAGGACGCGGCCCAAGTACATTCTTGAAAAGCCTATCCGTCCATCTGGACTGGTGCAGGCAATTGCAGACATCCTCCAGGTTGGCTTGAGCAAGAGCGGCTTTGATCCCGCGGAGAATGTGGAGGGGCTTAGCAACTCCTGGGTCAGTGATGTGAACCAGGAAACTCTGGATAGCATCAAGGACATGCTTTCCAGGGAAAAATGAGCCCTGCTTCGAAAGCGGGTAAGCTAAACTGCGGGGAGCGGGGTTGGCTTAGTGCTTCTATTCGTAAATACGGTGACACGTTAAGGTTTTAAGTACGTATAACGATTTTTTGCTTGTAAACTGAATGAATCACAAATTTTTCCATATAAAAACACGTCATCGAACTTACGAATCAGAGCACTAAGCTCCCGGCAGCTTCTGAACGGGTTGTATCTATTTGCACGTCCGAATAAAGGCATCTTCCAGGCCCCGGCGCAAAAGGTTTATGCGCATCATGGCCTTCTGGAAGTGGCCCTGTCCGTAAGCTGGGTAGTGTGGCAAAAGATATTTTTGCTGCGGGCAAAGATGCCAGCGGCAGGTCCAGGGTCGGCTGAGGCTCGGCAGGCTGATCCGCACGCGTAACCAATAGATCGGTATGCTTGAGCATGTTCATGGCCAAGGCGGGGATTTTTTTCTGGGGGGCGTGCCCCTGTGCCACAGAGCCGAGGGACTGGCTGCGCACTATCATTTCGGAACGCGCACTGCGGGATCTAATCAAATGATAGGCGGGGTCTTTATAGTCCTGGCAATTATCTTCGGGCAGGATATACTTGTTCTTCTCCAGCTTCTGCCATGTCTGTGCTCAGTGTTCTGCTCCTGTTTGCCGGAGTTAAGCTTGCTATGAGCATTCTGGTTCTCAAAGAGCGCAAGGAACTCTTCGTGGCTGTGCTCACACTGAGGGTAACCTTGGCCTCCAACCTTGCTGCCGGCTTTATGACTGGTACTGCTGCAGCTTATATATTGATCTGGTGCAAGTTCGGTGGCTGACTCATTTCCTCGAGCAGGGCTGTTGCGTTTAAGGTTGCTAATGGCAAATCCCGCAGGTTTGTGCCGCAATGCTGAATGGAGAAAGCTATCTCTGTTATAAGAGGAAAGGACTAGGTGAGGGCTGGTCCTTTCCTCAGCCGCTATCCGAGCCCCTGGATTGCTTGCTGGAGAGCATTTCCCGAACCTTGTTCAGCGTCTCTTGATCTGCATTCTCCAGCATATTGTTGACAACATCCACCAGGCTTTCCGAGTGCTGCGGCTCTTGGGCCGAAGGATCCACTTCCAGGATGTCTGCAATGGCCTGAACCAAGCCCGAGGGCTTTATGGGTTTTCTCAGCACGTACTTCGGCCTGTGCCTGGCCGCGAAGGCGCTTATCTCTTTTAGCTCCTGGCTCCCCCATTCATCCTTGACATGAGCTGTGATCACTATTACAGGAATATTGGCCCACTTTTCATCCTTTCGCAGCTCCTTCATGAACTGGCGGCCGGATTTCCTGGGCATAACCATGTCCAAAGTGACTAGATCCGGGGGATCCTCTCGCACCTTCTGCAATCCCTCTTCTCCGTCGTAAGCCGACTCCACCCTGAAGCCTGCATCCTCTAGACAGGCGCACAAATAGCGTTGTACGTCAGGCTCGTCTTCGACTACGAGTATCTTTTTTTCAGATGGAGCTGCCGTCATAGTTTTCTCCGTTCCTTTCGGAAGGTTTGAGATTTGTGATTTGTCTGGCATGCTTCGAGCCGGTTGCGTCTTTCCCAGCCTTGGTTCTTTTTGTTGGATGCTGAACTTACTTTTTTCCTTTCAAAACGAACTGCCGACTTTTGTCAAGAAGATGGACATGCATTGAGCAAATGGGCCGCCAGTCTCGATTTTTTGTTCCTGAGAAGTCAAGCATGAGCATTATTTTAATTGTGTCTGCTTATAAGCCCGAATCTAAGCAAAATATGATCTATGTTCAATCTTCCTTCAACAGGCGTTCCACTTTGTGCAGCAAATCTGCCGGATCGATGGGTTTGTCTATAATGCCTTCCGGAAGGGGGCAGTCTCCCAGCTTTTTGAAGTAGCCCTCCGTTTTTTCTCCCACTCCGGTTATAACAATGACAGGAATGTGCTGTAGCTGCGGGTTGCGCTTATAGCTCCTGTAGGTCTTGATTCCGGACTGCTCGGGCATGGCTATGTCCAGGGTGATCAAGTCCGGCTTTACCTCCTGGGCGACCCTGTATCCGTTTTCGCCGTCCTGTGCGGTCACGGTTGTATATCCATAGTCCTCGAAGAGGGTGGCAAGATAGAGAAGTATGTCCTCTTCGTCGTCAACAATAAGGATTTTGGTTTCTTTTACTCCCATATAGCCTCCGGCCGGATTTTTCAACTCGCTTGAAGGGGTAAGGCGCTGCTTGGATCTTTGCTTTTCGCATCAAGTTTGGGCCTGGAGAGAACATAACCTTTAAGCGCCAAATGGATATTTCTGCGGCTCACGATTTCTTGCCGCACAACGATTTGGCATAAGCACAGTAGGGCGAAATTTCTTCTTGCACGGCCAGCTCGTTTCGGACAAAGGCAGACAATAGTTGCTTGGGGTATCGGGGTTCTCTTCGCAACCCAGTCCGTAGGGGCTATCTCCATCCCGGCGGGAAAGGGCCGAAGTTAGTTCGTCACTCCTCCTGCGAGCCCGGTTCCGGAAGATTCTCCCGCGGGAGAATTATCTGAAAGGTGGACCCCATGTCCTTCTCCGAGTCTACATTAAATCTCCCTCCATGCTCATAGACGATCTTCTTGGTGGTAAGTAAACCGATCCCAGTTCCTCCTGATTCCTTGGTGGAAAAGAAGCTCGTGAAGATCTTCTGCTTGATTTCGTGGTCCATGCCGCAGCCGTTATCCCGCACTTCATAGATTATACTGCCCTCTTCTTCATAACCACGCACCATCACGTAACATTCGCAGTCGTTTTCGCGGATCCGACAGGCATCAATTGTGTTGCTGATAAGATTGCTCAGGCATTCGTATATGCCCGAATAGTCCAAGGGCGCAGGAGCCATATCTCCGTTGGTTTCCAGCCGAACATCTATGCCCATTTCGTAAGCATGGAGTGCATATGCCTCCACAGCTTCGCGTGCTATTTGCAAGGGATCGTGGTATTGTACATTAATGGCGCTTCTCCCCTTGGAAAAGCTCAGGAACTCCTGAACAAAGGCGGATATACGATTGGTGTTGCGATTGAGCATTTCCAGCCCGTTACGTATCTTTTCCACATCGCCCTTGGAAAATCCGGAATTCAAGACATACATGCCGCCTTCCAGGCTGGTGATAAGGTTCTTGATACCGTGGGCAAGTCCGGCTACAGTCTGTCCCACAGCGGCAAGCCTTTCCGCTTCCCGTTTTTCCTGCTCCAGCTGCTTTATCTGCTGCAAATCCTGAATGATAAGGGCAGAGCCTATTTTTTCCCTATCCACCTCCAGACGCCTTCCGGTAATGCGAACCGGAACCTTGCGGTTCTGCCAGTCCGTGATTTCCACTTCTTTAAGACTGATTTCCGAGGTGTCGTGATCTATCTCCTGAAATATCTCTTGCGGCAGTATGTATTCCAGTTCCTTGCGCGATACAGGAAAGACTTCGGCGGGAATGCCGAACATGGATCTGCAGGCAGGATTCAATATGGTCACTTCACCGTCTTCGTTGAAAGCCAGGATTCCGTGTCGTGAATGGGTAACCAGGGAGTGTACGAAGGAGTTTGCCACTTTCAGCTCATCCTGCAGATGTGTCACATCAGTCACATCAACAGCCATTTCCATGATGTGGTCGCAACCTGCTGATGCCCTACAGAGCGGAGCCGTGGTGACCTGGAACTGCCTGGGAAGACCGTGAGAGAGGAACCAAGTGTGGTGGCTGTGGTGAATTCCGCCGTCCCTGAAAGTCTGTATTGCTGTGCAGCCTTCGCAGATAGAATCTCTGCCTTCCAGTGCTTCGTAGCAAAATTTTCCCTTCAAGTCTCCCAGTTGGTTGCGCAGCCTGCTGTTTACTCTGACAATCCGAAAATCCTGGTCAATTATTATGAGGCTGCAGGGTATAAGATCAAACAGCAGCTCATTTTGCAGTCGCAATTGGTCAAATTCAGTTATGTCAGAAATTATTTCCATGAAGTACACTGTTGTAGAGGTGTCGTCTTTAATAGGCTTTACGTACTTGCGGAAAAATATAGGGTTGTTATTTTGATCGAAGCCGCTCTCCTCCTTGCTTACGGTAGCATCTTTTTGCAGGGCCTCGTGGCTTGCACATTGCTCACAGGGAATGCTTCTTTTCTGATATATTTCATAGCATTTCTTGTTTTCCCAAAGACCAAACTTGGCGGTGAATTCCCGGTTGGCCTTTATGATTCTGAAATCCCTGTCTTTTATGGCCATGGCCAGGGGATTGGATTCAAAAACGTGTTCTTGAATCCAATGATCCAAAAGCAGCTCTTGATTGGTGGTCATAGGCATAACCATTTTTTCGGGTTGATTTTCTTTTTTATGAAACATCCGGACAGGACGAAAGATCAATCTAAACAGAAAAGGTAGCGGCGATCTCTGGTCTTTTCGGGCTGTTTTTATGACTTTCGAAGAAAGGGCAGCATGCGACAACTTCCCGCATTGGTCAAGGCTTGTAGAACAGCATACACTTTTGTCTGCCCGATAAGCAAGAGGGAGGTGTTTTTTCTCCGGACACTCGCTGTTCGAGTTGCGCTTTTCAGCAGAATCTTCTGCAATGCCGGAGGGATGCTTTTGAAACCTTGACAAAAGACTGTCGCTCT
>CAYSPQ010000001.1:0-24060 GCA_964432965.1 uncultured Desulfohalobiaceae bacterium | reverse complement strand
TTATATATTCTCCTGCAAGTCAAGACCTTTTAGCTAAACGGGGAACAGTATGGACACACCCCTGTATCGCTTTCCCTATTTTGCCGGTAGCAGGGTGCATTTGGGCCTAACCGGCAGTGTGGCAGCCTACAAGAGCTTGGACTTGTGTCGCTCTCTAATACAGGCGGATATCGCCGTAAGCGCCAGTTTAACCGAGGCGGGCTCCCGGTTCGTTACCGAGACCTCATTGCGTGCCCTGGGAGCGGATCCTGTGGGTAGCTCGCTTTTCACCCAGGAAGAAGTGTTCCCCCATTTAAGACCCGCCCAGCAATGTGACGCCCTGCTTGTCGCCCCTGCCACAGCCAATTTCCTGGCCAAAATGAGCTGGGGAATGGCCAACGATCTTTTATCCTGCCAGGTGCTGGCCTTCCCCGGTCCCGTTTTGGTTGCTCCCGCCATGAATCCCAACATGTGGAAGGCTTCTGCCACACAATCCAATGTGTCTGTGCTACGCCAGAGGGGAATTCCAGTTCTTCAGCCGCTTTCCGGAGATGTTGCCTGTGGGGAGACAGGAGAGGGAAGGCTGCCCCCTCTGGAGGAGATCTACTTGCACCTTTTGCGGGCCCTGGCACCGCAGGATATGCAAGGCTCTTCCGTATTGGTCACACTGGGCCCTACTCAAGAATATTTCGATCCCGTTCGCTTCTGGTCCAATCCCTCCTCGGGCAAAATGGGAGCGGCCATAGCCACTGCCGCCTGGCTCAGGGGGGCTGATGTGCATTGCGTTTGCGGGCCAAGTGACGTATATTTGCCTGCCGAAGTCAAGCAGTATCCTGTACTGAGCGCAAGACAGATGTACTCCATTTGCCATGAGCTGTGGCCCGGGATGAATATCGCCTGCCTTTGCGCTGCCGTATGCGATTTGCGTCCTGCAGGTTTTCAAAGGGAGAAGTTCAAGAAGGAAGGTATCCAGAACGGGCAGATACAGATCCCCTTTTCCGAGAATCCGGATATACTACTTTCCCTGGGCCGGAACAAGGAAAAGGGGCAGAAGCTGGTGGGTTTTGCTGCGGAAAATGAGGCAACACTGGAGTCTTCAGCCAGAAAAAAGCTGGAGACAAAGAACTTGGACTTGATTGTGGCCAATAGTGTGGACGTGGAAGACAGCGGCTTTGCTTCGGACAAGAACACCGTCCTCCTTCTGGATGGACATTCCGGAAGCAGCAGTCTGATAAGCTCAGCAAAGTCTGATATAGGCTGGCGCATATGGGACTGGATCTTGCCCAATTGAAAGTGGCTCCGGGATTGCTTCCCTTTTATCGTAGCGGCCTGCACTACATCCTGAAGTTGTCTGGGCCCGGAACAAGGGAAGAAAGCTGCGACTCTTCGGAAATTCCACAGATGGACGAATTCTGGCTAGCCCGGCTGCAACGTTGTGACCCTCCCTGTCGCGTAGTGCTCACTTATTGGCATCTGTGCCTAGATGTGGAGACTGGCCAGGATTCCGAGGCAGCCTCACGCGCAACCCTTTTCCAGAAGATTCTGCAGAGCCTTAATTGGCCGGAGGGGGAATACGCTTTCTGGCCCTTGAGCCGCAGTAGCGAGAAAGGTATAGTGCCCGACCGCGAGCTTTTCTGGGCGGGCATAAAGGCACTGAAGCCGGAATATGTCCTGTTCTTCGGAGCAAGAGCGGCTAAAGCCCTTTTTCCGGAGCACACGCCCCGCTATGAAAAATACGAGCACGAGGGAATTCTGTTTTTCGAGTTGCCCGATCCCATGGATATGTTACCGGACAATCGCAGAGCCAAAAATTTTGTCTGGAACAGGCTCAAGTCTCTTCCCATTTCAGACAGTAGCAATGCTCAATAATAGATAATGCCCTTGGGGTTGATGCGGGATTTTATCTTGCATAAAGGGATACAGGCCCTGAAACGTGTTAAGGAAAAGCTGTGCATGACCGGAGGATCTGCACTTATGGTGCTGACCCCTGTCCAAGCGGAGGAGGTGAATGCAGTTCAAGGAGTTGAAGCAGGAAATCGATCGGCTCTTTTCCTCCATTCAGGAACAGGTCCAGGAAGGCAGTGCTCCTGACCCGGAGGAGGTCAAGCAATTCTCCCGCTGTTGCTCCTTCTTTCAGAACAGGGCTGATGAGGAGTGGGCGGAGGAAGCCGATGACTTCATGCAGTTGGTCCACCAATTGCTTCAGGAAGTAAAAAACGACAATCTCGAGGAGATTGTCCAGATAGTCGCCTCCCTGGAGGATTCCAGGAACTTCTGTCACCGTTCTTTCCGGGATTAGCCGAGCTCGCTCTCGCTTTACTGGCAAGATGCCCCGATTTTCCCGTGCCGAGGTTTTATGCCGCAAGTGATCGCAGTGGCCAATCAAAAAGGCGGTGTGGGCAAGACCACCAGCGCCATAAACCTTGCCGCTTCCCTGGCTGTAATGGAGAAGAATGTTCTTCTGGTTGACTGTGATCCCCAAGCCAACGCCACCAGCGGACTGAACATCTCACCCGCATCCTCGCGGGAAACCGTCTACGGCCTTCTCTTCCATCCAGAGCTGGGGCGCAAAGTGATCCAGGAAACCATCCTGGATTATCTCCATCTGATTCCCTCCTGCCAGGATCTTGTCGCATCCGAGCTTGAGCTTGTGGATCGACAGGAGCGCGAATACTATTTGCGCAATTCCTTACGCGATATTGCCAAGGACTATGACTACGTTTTTCTGGACTGCCCTCCCTCCCTGGGTCTATTGACCATAAATGCCCTGAGCGCCGCAAACGGGCTTTTTATACCCCTGCAATGCGAGTACTATGCACTGGAAGGCATTGCCCACCTTCTGCAAACCCAGCAGTTAGTCCAGAACCGACTCAATTCGCATCTGGAACTGTTCGGGGTTCTTCTGACCATGTACGATCGCAGGAACAAGCTTACCGGACAGATAGAGCAGGAAGTTGTAAGCCACTTTCGGAACAAGGTGTTTCAGTCTGTCATTCCCAGAAACGTTCGCTTGTCCGAGGCACCCAGCCATGGGCTTCCGGTCATTTGCTACGATTACCGGTCCAAGGGCAGCCAGGCTTATCTGGAGCTTGCCCGGGAGATAGCGGGCTAGTGTCTTATCCTGCTTCAACAGTGGCAAAAAATATGTACAGCTACCTCTATGGAAGAGAGAAAAAAGATGAATTGCACCTGGACAAGTCACTTGTCCGATGGCGGTATCGCTTCCTTGATGCGTCTGCAAAATGTTTTTTTGCAGACGCAGAAGACAGATGACAGAAGATAGAAAGCCGAAAAATCAACCATTTAGAGTGCTTTAATCCGAAAGCATTACCTGATTTTGAATTTTTGCAGTTGCATCTTCCTTGGCTAAATATGGAGCTAGCTTATCCCTTTTGGGGCGGGGTGGTTTCCACCACGATTTTCTGCTTAAAGTGTTTTTTCGTTATGCGGGAGTGGCAGCTCATGCACTCGAAGGAGACCAATCCGCTAATGCTGGCGGCTTTTAGAAAGAACTTTCGCGGCTCGTCCTCTTGCCAATTACCTGTCTCGCTGCCGCAATACCGGCAATGAACGTCGTAATCCACCGCATAGTCGAATCCCCAGGTCTGCTTTAGCTTTTCCCAATCCTGCAATGGTTCGGGTGGCTCCCTCTCCTCGCTCCTTTCCTCCCTGTCCAGTTCCCTTTGAATAACCGGGGCGACCTCGCCCTTAATTTTTTCCCACATCTGTGCACTGACGAACAGTCCCAAAAGAGTCCCGTTCCTATCGTAGATATCCTGGACGTAAGCGTTCTCTGCTCGCATAAAGCTCCTTTTTGACAGCCTTCATGCTGGATTCACGGAGCGCAAGGAATCCTCAAGATGAGAGCTGTCCCCGTTTTTTCTTCATGTTAGCTAGAGTGGTGATCAGAAGTCCAGCTAGGGCCTAACATCGAGATCCCGGGCAATACCAGCTGAGAAGGTCCTAGCTTTAAGGCGTGTTTCCCGGTTTGCCATGCGTGCCTCGACCGTATGGGCTTGCCAACACCCTCGAGTACCGGTTAAGATTCAAGTTTGGCCGATATTATGGGTTGCATTCGGATATCTCTTTGCCAGTATCGCAATAGATTTATTCGGCCGGGCAAAGAGCATGGGTAAAAGATGTAGCTTCAACACCTTTCTCCAAATCGTGGAACTCTAGTGCAGTTTTTGAGTCTAAGGCACCCGAAGTAAATTCCAGTATTTTGGCCTTCTTTTAACCAATTTGGTGACTGGCAAGCACTGGATTCAGGGTAAAATTATCCGCAAGGCAGGAGGAGTTAATGGCAGCCGGCAACAAGGGATTGGGGCGCGGGCTGGACGCCCTTTTTTCCAGAGGCACAGAAGCGCGATCGGACGAGTCGGGGCAAGCCTATGAGCTGATCTCCGTGGATTGCCTAAGGCCGCACCCCAATCAGCCACGCAAGGATTTTTCCTCCCAGTCCCTGCGGGAGCTTGCCCAATCTATCAGTGAGCAGGGCCTGCTTCAACCGCTGCTTGTCCGCCCAGCCCCTCAGGATTCCCACTCTTACCAGATAATTGCCGGGGAGAGGCGCTGGAGAGCCTGCAAGATTGCCCAAATGGAGAGGGTCCCGGCCATAGTTTACAATCTTTCCGATTCCGAGGCCATGGTTCTGGCCCTTGCGGAGAATCTACAGCGTCAAGACCTCAATGCGGTGGAAGAGGCGGAAGGCCTGCTGGGATTGCAGGAGCTGACCGGTGCATCTCAGGAGGAGTTGTCCAAGAGGGTGGGTAAGAGCAGGTCCAGCATAGCCAACAGCCTACGCCTATTGAAGCTGGAGTCGGAAATCCTGGAGGCGATCAGAGAGGGACGCATAGGCCCTAGCCAGGCACGCAATCTTCTGGCCATAGAGGACAGTCGGACAAGGCTGGAGGTCTTTCAGCTCCTGCTCGAGGACAGGCTGACCATAAGGGAGTTGGAATCCGTGGTTGCCTATTGGAGGGAACACGGCTCCCTGCCGACCAAGCTCGCCAGCAACAAGGCGGTTTCCTCTCATCGCAACAAAGAGGAAGAATTTGGCAAAATCAAAAAAAGGATTCAACAAATAATCGGAGAGCGCTTCCAGATCCCGGTAACTGTCCGCGGATCCCCGGACAAGGGAACCATTTCCTTTTCCTATGCTTCCAGGCAGGAGCTGGAACAGTTGCTGCGGGGGTTGGGTCTGGAAGAAAACGATGTTTCACGTGAAACACAGGGCGGCTCTAGCTCATGACCCGGACAGTGGATCTGAGAAGGCTTATCTCCGGATTGCGGGGATTGTCCGAAATCAGAACTGCGGTGCTCGGAGACGTGATGTTGGATCACTACCAGTTCGGCAGCGTGGAACGTATTTCTCCCGAGGCTCCAGTGCCTGTGGTGCGAGTGGAGAGAGAGGAATACAAGCTGGGTGGAGCGGCAAATGTGGCCCGCAATGTTGTATCCTTGGGAGCGGGGGTGGATCTGGTGGGCTGCTGCGGCAATACCGACTCCCTGAGGAGAATCCGCTTGCTGCTGGAACAAGAGGGGATCCGGGACTGCATTGTGGAAGTTCCGAGCCTGGCCACTACACACAAGACCAGGGTGATAGCCCAGAGTCAGCAAATGATGCGAATAGACAGGGAGGATGCCGGCGAGAACCCCGCAGCGGAGCAAACAGTGCAGGCTGCCGGTCACTGCCTGCAGCAAGGCTCACTTTCCCTGATCCTTTCCGACTACAACAAGGGAACTCTGTCCAAGCAAGTGCTGACCGGCCTTGCCCGGGCCGAAGGGACGAAGCCCCGTATATTCATTGATCCCAAACCGGAGAATTTCCCTAATTATCCTGCCGCGGAGCTCATCACTCCCAACCGGAAGGAGGCGGAACGTATCTGGGGAGCTCCCCTGAACAGCGCGGAAGAGATGATTCGTGCAGGGGACTGGATAAAGGATGCGTGCCAGGCGGACAATTTGCTTCTTACTTTGGGTCAGGAAGGTATGCTCCTTTTCGACCAGCAGGGTGCAGTCTGGCAGATTGCCACCCATGCTAGGCATGTCTTCGATGTTACCGGCGCCGGAGATACTGTAGTGGCAGTCTCCTCCCTGGCTATGCTGGGCGGTATGGATCCGCTCCACGCTTGTGTCCTGGCCAATGTGGCCGCGGGCAAGGTTGTGGAGAGGGTAGGTGCGGCAAGTGTGACTCAGGAGGAATTAAGGGAAGCAATACGCAGCGGAGACGGCTTCCGCGTCAGCAACCTGCGGGAAGGAGAGCGGATTGAATCAGCCGATGCTAAGCCTTGAGCACGTTTCCCACGCCTTTGGCTCGCACTGGGTGCTCAAAAACGTTTCCTTCGAGATACAACCGGGGGAATTCGTCTTCCTCTTCGGCCCTTCCGGGGCGGGCAAGACCACCCTGCTGCGCATCCTGCACGGCGCATATTCCCTGCAAAGGGGCAGATCCAGCGTGGCCGGATTCGACCTGGGAAAACTGAAAAGGAGGCAGGTGCCCAAGCTGCGGCGTGCGGTGAGCGTTGTCTTCCAGGAATTCAAGGTCCTGTCCGGCAAAACGGTGCGGGAGAACATCATACTCCCGTTAATGGTCAAGGGCATCCCCAGGCCTCAAATGGAGCGCAGGGCCAATGTGATCAGCAGGGTTCTCGGGTTGCAGAACAGGCAGGATCTGTTGTGCGGCAAGCTCTCCGGGGGTGAGCAGCAGCGGGTGGCCATAGCCAGGGCAGTGGTAACCAATCCCAGGCTGCTCTTGTCCGACGAGCCCACGGGCAATCTGGACGAGGATCTTTCTCGGCGCCTCCTGCAGATACTCATCCAGTTCAACCAGTTCGGGACCACCATTCTTCTGGCCACGCACGACAGGCACTTGTTGGAGGAAGTCCCCCAGTCCAGGGTGTTGTCCTTGCAGGACGGCCTGCTTTACGAGTCCTCTCCTCCCGGGCCGCAGGGGAAGGGGCCATGAGCAAGCCACACTTGTAGGGGAAAAGAAACAGACATAGGAGATCCGGTTGTATCGATTCTTTTTCCTGCTGAGCAAAGGGATCAAGGATCTGGGAATTAACAAGGGCCAGCAGGCGGTTACCCTTTTGGGGCTGACTCTGGTGCTCTTTCTGGGCCTGTTGATTCTGCTCTCCGTATACAATCTGCAGGAGCAGGTGCTTGCGGAAAAGGGCAGGCTCAGCTTCCAGGTCTATTGGGAGAGCACGGCGGACGAGGAAAAAGTGCAAAAGCAATGGGAAAGCCTGCGGGAACGGGAGGATATCGCTTCTGTTACCACCTATACCCAGGAAGAGGCGCTGCAGTCTCTGGAATCCGGCCTGGGTGATATGGATTTGCAATGGCTGGAGTCGGACAATCCCTTGCCGGCTACGGCAATCGTGCACATGGACTTGCCTGAGGAGGCACCGGAAGCTGCGGCCAGGGAGATGATAGGGGATATCGAGGCTAGGGAGGGCGTGCAGAGGGTAAGCATGAGCATGGACAGGCTTCGGGAGGCGGGGGCCTGGAGCAGGATCAGCGGGACCTTGTTCTACCCGTTGGCAGGCGGTCTTATCTTCCTCATTGGATTAATGATGGCCAACACCTTCAAGCTGACCCTTTACAATAAGCGGGAAGAGGTGGAAGTCCTTTGGCTGGTGGGCGCGGGGAGATGGTTCATCCAGCTTCCGGTCTTGGTGGGAGCAGTTTTCCAGTCCTTTGTCGCCGGGGCAATTGCCTTGGGTCTAGTTGGATTGACCTGTGGCTTCTTGAACGAGCTTTTGCACGTGCCCCCCATCTGGATACAGCTACGGTTCTTTCCCCCGGAGTATATCCTTATGCTTTTCGGGGGGCTACTCGTGGTCTCCATCCTGAGTAGCTGGGCAGCCATAAGGGAATTTTGAAAGCAGGGACAGGCAGGGGAGGTCTTATGCGCAGTGACATAATGAAGCAGGGCCTGGAAAGGGGGCCGCATCGCTCTCTTCTGCATGCCCTGGGAATGGATCGGCAGGATCTGGACAGGCCACTGATAGGGGTGGTCAATTCGGCCAACGAGATAGTCCCAGGGCACATGCACCTGGACAGTCTGGCTCGAGCAGTCAAGGAGGGTGTTCGCTCCGCTGGCGGAGTACCGGTGGAATTTCCGGTGATTGGCGTTTGCGACGGGCTGGCCATGAATCATCAGGGTATGCGCATGAGCCTGCCCAGCAGAGAGGTTGTTGCCGATTCCATAGAAATAATGGCCTGTGCCCATCCCTTTGACGGGCTTGTGCTATTGCCCAACTGCGACAAGGTGGTCCCCGGCATGCTCATGGCCATGCTCAGGCTGAACATTCCGGCCCTGTGCGTAAGCGGGGGGCCCATGCTGGCCGGAGAGCATCGGGGAGAGGCCGTGGATCTGGTCAGCGTGTTCGAGGCGGTGGGCCGCTGTCGCAGGGGGGAAATTTCCCCGCAGGAACTGACCGAGCTGGAGCAGGAGGCCTGCCCCGGATGCGGCAGTTGTGCGGGAATGTTCACCGCTAATTCCATGAACTGCCTCACCGAGGCCCTGGGTCTGGCCCTGCCCGGCAACGGTACCATTCCCGCGGTCTACTCGGAGCGCCTCCGCCTGGCCAAGCAATCCGGACGCAAGGTCATGCAGCTGGTGGAGCAGCAAATCAAGCCCGGGGAGATAGTCTCTCAGCAAAGCCTATACAATGCGGTGGCCGCGGACATGGCCCTTAGCGGCTCCACGAACACGGTGCTGCATCTGCCGGCCATTGCCGCGGAGAATGAGCTGGATCTGCCCTTGGAGGTGTTTGACTCGGTGAGCAAAAAGACCCCCAACCTTTGCAAGCTCTCTCCGGCGGGCGCCCATCATCTGCAGGATCTGCACGCCGCTGGCGGGGTACAGGCTGTTCTGGCCGAGCTGTACCGTGGAGGACTGATCCAGGGCAGCTGTTTGACCGTAACCGGACACAGTGTGGAGAAAAACCTGGAAGAATCCGGGGCAAGCATTCGCAATCAGGAGGTCATTCGTCCTCTGGAAAGCCCCTATAGTGAGGAAGGGGGGATCGCCATATTGCAGGGCAATCTTGCCCCTCAGGGGTGCGTGGTCAAGCAAAGCGCCGTGGCCGAGGAGATGAAGGTCAGGCAGGGAAGGGCCAGAATCTTCGATTCCGAGAGCGAGGCAAGCAACGCCATACTGGAGGGCAGCATCCACAAGGGTGACGTGGTGGTCATACGCTTCGAGGGTCCCAAGGGAGGCCCGGGCATGCGGGAGATGCTAACTCCCACTTCTGCCATAGCCGGCATGGGACTTGACCGGGACGTGGCCTTGATAACGGACGGCCGTTTCAGCGGAGGGACCAGGGGTGCCTCCATAGGGCACATATCCCCGGAAGCGGCGGAAGGTGGCCTGTTGGGACTGCTGCAGGAGGGAGACATGGTCCGCATCGATATAGTGAACAGGGAAATAGAGGCATTGCTAGAGACGGAAGAGATAGAGCGCCGCAGACGAGAGTTTGCGCCTGTGCAAAGGCAGGAGGATTCCCCGTTTTTGAGGCGCTACGCCGGGATGGCCAGCTCCGCGGCCAAGGGAGCGGTGTTGCGCTCCAGGGATGATGGCGGAGCAAAAGAGTGATCCTGTCCCGGCGCTTAAGGCCGAGATTCTTCCCGCAAGGGGATGACTTGGGCTGCCCTTCCCTTGCTCAGCCCCTCCACATTTTCCGGTATGCGGAGCAGGGCGTCCGCCTGCAGGAGAGTCTTGAGCAGTCCGGAGGGGCCAAGGATGGGCTCTGCTAGCAGTTCTCCCTCTTCCTGCCGCAGACGAACCCGGACGTAGTCCTCGCGTCCCTGCTTGGAGGAGATATTGCGGCTGAGTCTGGCGGTGAGCCCGCTAGCCTCGTCTACGCCTGAAAAAGGCATTCCCTGCAACTGGCGGATAAAGGGCAGGAGCAAGACCTGCATTACCACCTGGGCTGAGGTGACCTGGCCAGGCAGCCCCACCAGGGGAAGGGCCCCGCTTCGGGCCAGGATGGTGGGCTTGCCCGGACTGATGGACACTCCGTGAGCCAAAAGCTCGAATTCGGGAAGATCCTCCAGTGCCTGAAGGGTGACATCTTTGTTTCCCACGGAACTGCCTCCGGATACGAGCACAAGGTCGCATTCCCGGGAGGCTTGCAGCAGGACGGGACTCAGCTCCTGCGTTGCGTCTCCGCAGATTCCGTAGGAGACGGGGATAGCACCGGCTCGGGACAGAAGACAGGACAGGGCGTGGGTGTTTACGTCGCGTATCTGGGCCTGAGCAGGAATCCGGTGGTGGGGCACCAATTCGTCCCCGGTGGAAACTATGCCCACTAGCGGCCGGGAGAACACAGCCACTTCACAGATGCCAAGAGCGGCCAACAAGCCTGTCTGCGGAGCATCGAGCCGGGCGGGGGCCTCCAGGGCTACATTGCCGGGCAAGCAGTCCTCTCCCTTGTAGAGGGTGTTTTCTCCCGGTGCCACGGCCCGGGAGATCTCCAGAACACTGCCGCCCAGGCAACGGGTATGCTCCTGCATGACCACGGCGTTCGCCCCGCCGGGCAGGGGAGATCCGGTGAACAAGCCGGAACACTGTCCTATGTCCAGCTCCAGGGAGGGAAAACGGTCTATGGCTATTTCCTCCAAGATGTCCAAATAAACGGGGCTGTTTTCGCTTGCCCCGAAGGTGTCGCTGGAAATGACTGCATATCCGTCCATGCAGGAGCGGGAAAAGGGGGGCAGATGCTCCCGGCTGTATACGTTCTCCGCCAGGATCCGACCGCAGGCGTCTCCCAGGCTAACCAGTTCCTTGCGCCCCAATGGAGGGAAATCCGACAGCAATGCCTGAAAGTCGGATACGCTCACAACGTGGAAGAAGTCCTCTTTCATTTACGTCTCATCCTTATCTGAACCTGTCCGGAACCTGCTCCCTTCAGGGCGGAGAGCATGCCCTCCAGGGTCTTTTGCATGAGTTGCCTTACAAATGGGTTCAGGGGAAGCTGAACACCGTTGACATCTATTTGGATGTCCTCCCCGCCCATGGCGGTGCAGTAGGAAGTCTTGCCGTGGCCAGCCACTATCTCCCGGGCCAGCTCGGAGCAGTCCCTTCTTCCGCATTCGCCGCAGTCCAGCCCGGGCAGAATGAAGCCCCGCTCCAGTATTAGACGGGCCGCCTCCTCCGCCTGGTACACCTGTCTAAGTCCGGAGTAGGGGTGCCCGCCCCACTGGGCAATGCCTAGGCCCTGGGAGAGCCCCGATGGAGCGTCCTCCGGCCGCGGCAGCACTATGCGCGGTAAACAGTGCATATGCTTGCCTCCCTCCAGGATAAGGACCTCGGCTTGCAGGAGGGGCAAAACATCCAGCAGCGACCACTGACCCGGCCAGATAAGGGAAGTGGTTTCCGGATCGAATCCGGCCATGGCATTGGCTTCGGAGGAGAGCAGATTCGTGTCCGATCCGGGCTTGTCCATGGGATGGGAGGAAAATTTGGCTACCGCAACTGTGCGGCCCATGGAACGAAGGCTTCGGCACAGCATCCTGGCCAGTTGGGTCTTGCCGGATTTTTTGTGACCCGCGAGCAAAACTGCGTACAAGAAAGGACCTCCTTTGTTTTTGGACAATCGCTCCTGATTATGCGATAAAAAACATTTACTGCGGAATCAAGCAAAAGATGGCTTTTGACAATTTTTTTGCCTTGGTCTAGGGAAATTCTTTTCAAGCCATTAAGAGGGGGCGTCTTGTGAAACCGGCTGTCAGCACACTAAGCCACGATTTCCACCTGATTTTTTGTTGACCCCATTTTCCTACAAAAGGATTCATCGAGAGGGCAAACATCTGCATGGAGACTATTCGAAAGATTCGCGGCTTTCAGGATCTGATGGATTCGCAGGCCAGAAAGTTCACTCTGATGGAGGACACTGCCAAGCAGGTATTTCCCCGTTACGGCTTCCGCGAACTGAGGCTGCCGGCTCTTGAACGCACAGAGCTCTTCTCCAGGAGCATAGGAGACGATACCGATGTAGTCCAGAAGGAGATGTTCACCTTCCCCGACAGGAAGGGAAGATACGTGACTTTGCGTCCCGAGGCAACCGCTGGGGCGGTCAGGGCCTACATAGAGAACAAGCTCTATGCCAGCCAGAGCGTGACCAAGCTCTACACCCTGGGACCTATGTTCCGCTATGAGAGGCCGCAAAAAGGCCGCCAGAGGCAGTTCCACCAGATCAACGCCGAGGCTTTCGGCACCAGCTCCCCTTTGATGGATATAGAGATGATCCTGATGCTGTGGACCTTTCTGCGGGAACTAGGCCTTACCCGTCTTCGCCTGGAGGTTAACAGCCTGGGGTGCAGGCAGTGCCGCCCCGGCTACCTGAGCCGTTTGCGAGAGTTCCTGCAAGGCACGGACACATACGGTTTCTGCCGTGATTGTCAGGGCAGGTCGCAAACGAACCCTTTGCGACTCTTCGATTGCAAGGAGGACAGGTGCCAGGAGATAATCAAGGAGGCACCCTCCATGCTGCAGTCCCTGTGCAATGACTGCAGCAGCCATTTCCGGACCGTCCTGGACAGTCTTAGTCGGCTGGGGGTGAGCCACGAGATAAATTCCCGGCTGGTGCGTGGTCTGGACTACTATCAAAGGACCACCTTCGAGGTCATATCCGGGGAAATAGGGGCTCAGTCCTCGGTTGCCGGAGGAGGGCGCTACGACGATCTGGTACAGCAACTGGGAGGGCCGGATCATCCGGGAATAGGCTTCGCCTGCGGAATGGAACGGCTGAGCCTGCTTCTGCCGGACCCGGAAGACACCGCCCCGGACTTTTATTTGGCAGTGTTGCACTCGCAGGGATTTGAACAGGGGGCAGTTGTTTGCGATCAACTGCGCCGCCAGGGATTCAGCGGGGAAATGAATCACGAGATGGGCAGCGTCAAGAGCCAGATTCGACATGCCGACCGCATGGGGGCCCGCTTTGCCCTTCTCTTGGGCGAGCGGGAATTGAAGGAGGATCGGATAACAGTCAAGGATATGGGCTCCGGAGAGCAATACGGGAGCCAAATACAGGAATTGTGGCAAATCCTGGAAAAAAGGGAACAAGGATAGAGCTATGCCCGAACTCACTTCGGATCAACTGCTGCAGGACTTGCAAGGGTGGCAGAGAAGCCACGGCTGCGGAGAGATAACCAGCTCCCATCTGGACCGGGAAGTCTGCCTCATGGGGTGGGTGCAGTACCGCAGGGATCATGGAGGACTCATCTTCATCGACCTGAGGGATCAACAGGGCCTGACCCAGGTGGTCTTTTCTCCGGAGCACAACGAGCGTGCGCACAGCGAGGCCCATGTGCTGCGTCCGGAATATGTCCTGGCCGTGCAGGGCAGAGTAAGGAGCCGACCCGAGGGAATGCAGAATCCCCGCTTACGCACCGGGGAAATCGAGGTGGTGGTCCTGGACTGGAAACTGCTGAACAACAGCAGAACTCCTCCCTTCGAGATCGAGGATCGGGTGGAGGTCTCGGAGAACCTTCGCTTGAAGTACCGCTACCTGGATCTGCGCAGGGACAGGTTGAGCCACAACATCCTGGTCCGGGACAGGGCGGCGCAAAGCGCACGCCGCTTTCTGGAGCAGGAGGGATTTCTGGAGGTGGAGACTCCGGTTCTGACCAGGAGCACACCGGAAGGAGCCAGGGACTTTCTGGTGCCCAGCCGCCTGCATCAAGGCAGCTTCTACGCCATGCCCCAGAGCCCTCAGCTCTTTAAGCAGCTTCTCATGCTGGGCGGCATGGACAGGTACTACCAGATAGTTCGCTGCTATCGGGACGAGGACCTGAGGGCGGATAGGCAGCCGGAGTTCACCCAGATCGATATGGAGATGGCCTTTGTGGACGAGGAGCAGGTCCTGGACGTGTCGGAAAGGATGATCAGCCAAATCTTTTCCGAAACCCTGGGCCTGGAGCCTACCACACCCTTTCAGCGCATGAGCTACAGCCAGGCCCTGCAGAAGTACGGGGTGGACAAGCCGGATACCCGGTTTGGCCTGCACCTGGAGGATGTCAGCGACGTGGTGCGAGATTCCGGGTTCAATCTCTTCGCCAAAGCGGATCTGGTCAAGGCGCTGCGGGTTCCCCAGGGAGGAGATTTGACCCGCAAGGAAATAGACGACTACACCGAGTACGTGAAGAATTTCGGGGCCACCGGCTTGGCCTGGATCAAGGTTAAGTCCGACGAATGGCAGTCACCCATAGTCAAATTCCTGAGTGAGCAGGAAATACAGGGACTGACGGAAAGGCTGGGTTTGGAGCCCGGGGACATCGTTTTCTTCCAGGCCGCCACCCCGCAGGTGGTTAACGAGTCTCTGGGCAACCTGCGGGTGCAGTTGGGCCATCGCTTTGGGCTTATACCAGAGGAGACCTACAACTTTACCTGGATCACTGATTTCCCTCTTCTGGAATGGGAGGCGGAGGAAAAGCGCTGGGTCCCTTGCCATCACCCCTTTACCGCGCCCAGAAGCGAGGATCTGCAGCACCTGGAGAGCGCCCCGGAAACAGTGCGGGCCAGGGCCTACGATCTGGTCCTGAACGGCACGGAAATAGGGGGCGGCTCCATAAGGATACACCGGCCCGGGATGCAAAGATCCATGTTTAAGGCCCTGGGCATGGATCCGGAAGAGGCGGAGAATCAGTTCGGCTTCCTGACCGAGGCCTTGCAATATGGGGCCCCGCCCCACGGAGGAATAGCCTTCGGCTTTGATCGTCTGGTTATGATCCTTACCGGCTCCGCCTCCATCCGGGATGTGATCCCCTTCCCCAAGACCCAGAAAGGCAGCTGTCCCTTGACCGGGGCCCCCACTACGGTCCGGAAGGAGCAGCTAAGGGAGCTGGGTATCCGAATGCGGGAAAAGGCCAGGGAAGGCAAGGAATAGGGTGATGAAAAGGGAGATAAGGATATATCCGGATCCCGTGCTGCAGCAAAAGTGCGAGCCGGTGCAGCAGATAACCGGGGAGATCGAGGGCTTGGCCCGGGACATGGTGGAGACCATGTACGAGGACGATGGTATCGGTCTGGCCGCGTCACAGGTTGGAGAGAGCCCCAGCCTGATCACGGTGGATGTTACCGGTCCCCAACGAAGACAGGAGCTTTTGGTCATGCTCAATCCGCGCATCGTCTTCCGGGAAGGGGAGATGGTGCAGGAGGAGGGCTGTCTCAGCCTGCCGGAGTTCAAGAGCCCCATCCGGCGCAGCGAAAAGGTGAGCGTGGACTGGCTGGACCTGGAGGGAAACAGCAGGCGCACGGATGCCGAGGGGTTGCTGGCCGCCTGCTTGCAGCACGAGATAGATCACCTGAACGGTATATTGCTGTTGGACAGGGTGAGCTGGCTCAAGCGGAGCATGTACGTCAAGAAGATGAAAAAGTATGTGCCGAGCGGCCAATGAAGCCCATTCGCACTGTATTCCTGGGTACTCCGGAGTTCGCTGCTGTCATATTGAAGGAGCTGCTGGATTCCGATTCAGTGGAAGTGGCCGGGGTTTTCACCCAGCCGGACAGACAGGGAGGCAGGGGAAGGAAGACCCTGGAGCCGGAAGTCAAGAAGCTGGCCAGGGAGCGCGACCTGCCGGTTTATCAGCCGTTGCGTATGGACAGGGAGCACATTCGAGTTCTGGAGAATCTGGATCCGGAGGCCCTCGCAGTTGCCGCATACGGAACGATACTTGACCGCAGGGTGCTGGACGTGCCCGCCCTGGGGGCGGTGAACGTGCACGCGTCCCTTCTGCCAAGCTATCGGGGAGCTGCGCCCATGCAACGGGCCCTTCTGAATGGAGAGAGGGTAACCGGAGTGAGCACCATGCTCATGGAAGAGGGCCTGGACACGGGACCAGTCCTGCAGCAAAGGGAAACCGCAATTGCCGTGCAGGAAACCGCGGGCACGCTGCACGACCGGCTGGCTCAAAAAGGGGCGCATCTGCTCCGCAACAGTCTTATTGGCCTGCGGAAGGACTCTCTGATCCCGCTGCGGCAGGATTCGGGAAGGGCTAGCCACGCCCCCAAACTGGAAAAGCGGGAGAGATACATCGAGTGGGATCAAACTGCCTGGCAGGTGCACAATCGGATTCGGGCCCTGCACCCGGTTCCCGGTGCTGTGTTTTCCCTTCAGCCCAGGCGGGCAGATACTGCTTTGCAGGTAAGGGCCCATCCGGGACAAATCGGTATGGAGGCCGCAAATTCCCCGCCGGGAGCTATATTGGGGCTTAGTCCACAAGGCCTTTTGCGTATCGCCTGCAGGGACCGGGTATATCTTCTGTCCACCCTGCAACCGGAGTCCAGAAAACCCCTCTCCGCCAGGGAGTTCTGGAACGGATATCTGACCTGAGTCATGCCAACCAATCCCCATAACTCCAAGGACAGCAGTTCCTACGTGCAGCTGGAGGACCATACCCGGGACCACAGTCTTGCCCGAAAAAGCCTTTTCCTGGGACTGCTAGTTTTTACCACAGTTTTGATCCTCGTTCTGCTGGGGATCTTTTGGACTATTCCCTACATCGGGCTGGGTCAAATCCATTCAGTTGCCCCGTGGGTGCTGGCCGCCTTGTTCGGGGCCATCGCCCTGGCGGTAATCTGGTCCTCCCTAGCCCTGGTGCTGTCCATTCTGCTCAGGCGCGCCGTTCTTTTTTCCGCAAAGATGAGAGGCTTAGCCATAACCCTGTATCTGCCCTTGATGGTGGCGGTGGGAAAACTGTTCGGCTTGTCCAGGGAAAGTATCCAGGCCTCCTTCATACAGGTGAACAACGATATGGTCCGCGCCGAGCGCGGCAAGTCCAGGCCGGGCGAGATACTGCTGCTCATGCCTCATTGCCTGCAAAACAGCAGGTGCAAGTATCGACTGACCTACGACATATACAATTGCCGCCGCTGCGGAGAATGCCAGATAGCCGATCTGCTGGGCTTCAGCGAGGCCTATGGAGTAAAGCTGGCTATTGCCACAGGGGGGACCATTGCCAGAAGGATCGTGGTGCAGAACAGGCCCAAGCTGATTATCGCCGTGGCCTGTGAAAGGGATCTATCCTCCGGTATTCAGGACACCTATCCTCTGCCTGTCTTTGGCATCCTCAATCGAAGGCCCCACGGCCCCTGCCTGGACACCTGGGTGCCCCTGGAACGGCTGGAGTCCGCAATCCAGGATTTTTTAAGCCGGGAGGCGAACGTGGAGCCGATAAAGGCTGGGGAATCCAAGAGTCATAAACAGGTGTCGAGTTGAGCGCAAACGCCAGGAAAGCCTGTATCACAGTGGTTGATAGGTGCCTGCAGGGAGAGGACCTACAGCACGCCCTGAATAGGATCTTGGTATCCTGGCGCTTGAGCGAGGCGGACAAGGGGCTGGTCACCAAGATCAGCTACGGATACATGCGCTGGAAAAAGCGCCTGGATTTCATCCTGTCCCGCACGGTGAAGGGAAAGCTGAAAAAACTCCCTCGCTCCCTGGTCCTTCGTCTGGGCCTGGCGGTTTACGAGCTGTGCTATCTGGAAAAGGTGCCGGAATACGCCACTGTTCACTGGTACGTGGACAATGTGAAGAAGGAGGTGGCTCCAGGTCTGAGCGGTCTGGCCAATGCTGTTCTAAGGGGGGTCATCCGCAAGGGCCGGGAGGTGCACGAGCCGGATTTCTACTGGCACGGCACGTCCGAAAGGGACACCTTTCTGGGACGCTACTACTCCTGCCCCAAATGGATGGTAAGTCTCTGGAGGGAAAGCTATGGCGACGAGGCCTGTCTAAGCCTCTTGCAGAAGAGCCTGGCTCCTCCTCCGGTGGGTGTGCGGATAAACCGCACCCTGCCCGAGGCGGACCAAGTGTACCAGTCCCTGGCTCCAGAGGCTTCACATCTTTTACCCAGTGATTGGGGGCTCGCCCTGCCTAAATCCTACCCTTACCTGCAAGAACTGGAAGAGCAAGGCCAGATCAGCAGGCAGAGCTATGCCTCGCAGCTTGTTTTATCCCAGCTGGAGCCTTCCCTCTGGCCCGGGCCGGTCTGGGATGCCTGCGCTGGACGCGGAGGCAAGACTGCCGCTCTGGCGGAATCCCTGCCAGGCCAGCTCTGGGCAAGCGATCTTAGCCCATCCAGGCTGAAGGGGTTGCGCAGGGAGCTCACCAGGCTGTTGCTGCCCAGCATCCCAGTTTTTGCGCATGACGCCTCCCGAAGCACCTGTTTGAGGCGCAAAGCAGGCACCATACTCCTCGATGCTCCCTGCTCCGGTCTGGGGGTCTTGAGCCGCAGGCCGGACGCAAAGTGGAAGCGAACCCCGCAGGAGACCGCGAGATTGGCCAAAATACAGAGGCAGATTCTGTTAAGCTGCCTGGAAGTCCTGTGCCGCGGCGGATGGATGCTTTATGTGACCTGCACCCTAAATCCGGAGGAGAACGAGCAGGGTATAGCCAGGTTCCTGGAACAGGCAAAGGGAGCTGTAGGGCTGCAGCGTCAGTTCCTGACCGCGGAGCCCGGCCTGAACGAGCTCTTTTATGCCGCTGTCCTGCAAAAGAAATGAGGCTCCTTTGCCATCCGGGCAAAGGAATAGCACCGTCCTCCGCCAACTTCAGTCACAGATGGGCTCCGCTCCAGGCTCCAACTCGCTTAAGTACACAGAGACTTCTCTTTGCTGCTCCTCGCTGATATCCATTCCCTTATCCACCATCCTTTGCACTGTCTGTTCCCAATAGATAAGGTCCTCGTCCAGATTCTCGCAGGTTATGAGATTGGAATGGCACTGCACACAGGGACCGGTGGCGATACGCTCTCCCTCGGGCATATCCTCCGCGCAGGCGGAGATAATCAACACGGAAAGGAAGACCGCAAGGAGGAGGAAAAATACAAAGCGCATGATTCTGGCTCCGGGTTTTGCGGATAATGGGGTTATCCCTCTAATTGTATGGCGAATGAGATGCCCTGAACAATTAGCTGCTACAGGGGCAACCAATCTGATTTTAACATGAGCCAAAGGCTTGCTCCCTGTCAAGTATTGTTTCAAGAGCAACAGGAGCCTGCATTGAGGAGCAGCTGCCGCAAGCCTTTATCGGGAAATCATACCTATACAATTGGGTATATATGTACTTCTTTTGCCACAGTGGAAACAGGAAGTGACATTGGCTACCAGGTGAAAAGGCCAACCCAGGCTCCGGTCATGCAGGTAGCCAGGGTGCCGGCAAAGATGGACTTCAAGCCCAAAGCGGCGATCTCCGCCTTGCGCTCTGGGGCGATTCCTCCCAGTCCTCCCAGCATGATTCCCAGGGACCCGGGGTTGGCAAAGCCGCACATGGCATAGGTCACTATGAGGCGGGATCTTTCGGACAAGGCTTCTGGAGGCAGATCGGCAAGCTGCAGATAGGCCAGCATCTCGTTCAGGACTGTCTTGGTCCCCATGAGGGTGCCTGCAGTAAAGCTCTCCTGCCAAGGGACACCCAAAAGCCACATGAGCGGGGCCATGATCCAGCCCAGCAAGCGCTGCAGAGTCAGGGGTTCCCCGGTCACATGCGGCAAAAGTCCCAGGATTTGATTGCACAGGGCAACAAGGGCTATGAGCACGATAAGCAGGGCTATTATGTTTATCAGCAGTTGGGCCCCCTCCAGGGCGCCCCTGGTTATGGCGTCCATGCTGCCGTTTGCCTGCACCGGGCTCTGTATCCGGCCCCGGGTTATCCTGTCCTCCGGGGTGGGGATGAGTATCCTGGCAATGGCCACCGCAGCCGGGGCGCTTATCAAGGATGTGGTAAGCAGGTGGCCCATGGCGTCGGGCATTACCGGGGCGAGGATGCTGGCGTAGAGGACCATGACCGTGCCCGCGATGGTGGCCATGCCTACTGTCATGAGGGAAAATATTTCCCCTCTGTGCATGCGGGCCAGATAGGGCTTGACGAAGAGGGGGGATTCCACCATGCCCAGGAATACGTTGGCTGCGGTGCCCACCCCCTCAGCTCCGCCTATCCTCATGCTCCTTTGCAGCACGTGGGACGCGGCCTGCACTATACGGGACAGTATACCCCAGTAGAAGAGCAGGGAGGCGAGAGCGCTGACCACCAGGATCAGGGGCAGGCTCTGGAAGGCAAAGATATTGGTGCTCACCCCCTCCTTAACCTGGAAGGGAAGCTCCGCACCTCCCAAATAGCCGAAAACGAAGGAGGTTCCCTCCTGTGTGGCCTCCTGCAGGGCCTGCACCAGATTGTTCAGAAGGAGAAAGAAATGCTGCGTTCCGGGGAGCTTGAGGAGCAAGAGGGCAAGCACCACCTGCAGCAGGAGTCCGGCGCCCACGGTCCTCCAAGGGACTTTCCAGCGGCTTTCGGAAAAGGCCCAGGCCAGAAGGACCAGGAAGACGAGGCCGAAAAGGCTTTGCAGGGGACCGGGCATAGGCTCTGGTCAAAGGGTTGACGTTCAACTGGCGGATACTTTACTTGCACGGGATCTATCAAGTTTTACTCGGAAAATGCGGAATTGCAACTTGGACAATCACTGATTAACCTGGCAGATGTCAATTTCAAGATGCGTCTGCAAAAAGTCTTTTTGCAGACGCAGAGGACAGATGACAGAGGCCCCCAGTGAAACAAAGATAAGGTTTCACCCCGGTGTATTGGAAGAGAATACACGGGCCAGGCAGTAAAATCAAAGAGTTAAAGTCCTTCTGACTGTTTTCCCATTTACAGGACCAGTTGCGGGCCACGCTAATGGGGCTTGGGGACGAATCCCCACCGCATCAGGTCTTGACCAAGGAGTGAAGAAAAGGAGACAAGGCCTTTCATGAGCGGAGAATGGATTCTGGAACAGACGGACTCGGAAAAGTTCCCCTATCTGCTCACCATAACCGAGCAGGGGCTTGTCCGGCAACAACTGCTGGTGCAGGATTCCTGGCCGGCTGAGGGCAAGAATACTTTCTGTCTGCGCCCGGAAAGGCACACCCAACAGTGGAATCGAGTGGCAGGCAAGGAGAGAGTGCCCATCAAGTCCATCAAGGAAAGGGGGAGACTGCTGAGCGTTGTTTTGGAAAGGTCGGTGCGCAAGCGTTGCGAGTTCCTGTTCACGGAAAAGGCATACAAGAACAAGCCGGGAAAATACGAGCAGATATTCTGGCGCACTCCGGATTATTTTCGGCAGCGGCCCGTGTCCGTTCGGATCGGAGCCGAAAGGGGCGATGAGACGGAGATCCTGGTGGACACACAGGAGCGATACGCCTACAGATTCGACCGTAGCCGCAGGGAGAGGCTTCCGGTTGGAGACTACGCGGTCAGGGATGGTCGGGGCGGGATCCTGGCCGTGGTGGAGCGCAAGAGATTCCGGGACTTTCTGTTCAGCCTGAAACGAATCAATGTCCTGCACCTAAATCTTACCGAGCTTGCCGCCTATCCGGTTGCCGCCATGGTGGTGGAGGCACCCTTTCACTACTTTCTCAATCCGGACAAGCTGGGTCCCTATGAGCTCAGGGCCTCCAATGTGGAACAGATGCTTATGGAGCTCTATGCCACACATCCGGGGGTGCATTTGGTTTTTCTGGAGAACCGCAAGATGGCCCAGCGCTGGTGCGCCTCCTTTCTGCGCTATTGCTCGGCCAATTTGGCTGATGGCGGAGAGGGCAGCTACGCTCTGTCCGAGCCCGGGCCAAAGAGCTACCTCCCGGAGTATTCCCGTCCAGAGGACATGATGCGGTCCCTGCCGCATTTCACTTTTGCCCAGCTGTGCAATCAGTTTCCCCAGTGGAGTCGGAGCAGCCTGCGCAACCTGCTGAGCAAGTACCGCAAGCAGGGATGGTTAGCATGCCGGGGAAGAGGAATAAAGGCCTATTGGACCAGGACGGAACAAGATTGAGCTCCGCGAGCCCAAGCGGAAAGGATAAAGCTCACTGTGCATCCGAGCAGAGTAAGGCAGCGCAAAAGCGAAAGTGCGGCAAGATGCTGTGAACAAAAGGAAATGGACAATGATAACTACTGCGGAAAAGGCCAGGGATTATATTACCCGGTTCAGTCTGGAGGACAAATTGGCCCTTCCTGGTATGGAGAAGTCTGCCACACAGGTGGAAAGTGTTGCCTTGAACGGCAGCGAAGTAAAACGCTACGTGAATGAATTCTGGACCTCAAGGCAAAGGCAAGCCAACTCCCTGCAGGAGATTTCCGACAGGGCCTGCTGCAAGCCGCCGCTGCCCCGGTTCTTCCTCCATCTCTTCACCATGGAGGGAGACACGGTGTACGACCCGTTCAGCGGCAGGGGCACAACTGCTGTGGAAGCGGCAATGGAGGGACGATATGTCATCTCCAACGACGTGAACCCCATAAGCGGGATCCTGACCCAGCCCAGGTTCTTCCCGCCCACCCTGCGTGAGGTGGAGCAAAGACTGGCGGAAATAGCCGTGGACTACAGCGCGGAAGCGGATCTGGATCTATCCATGTTCTACCACCGGGACACGGAAGCCGAGCTCGTGTCCTTGCGTAACTATCTGCGGGAAAGGAGAGAGCGGGAAGAGGAAGATCACGTGGACAGCTGGATCCGGATGGTGGCGACAAACAGGCTTACCGGGCATTCCCCCGGGTTCTTCTCCGTCTATACCCTGCCCCCCAATCAGGCTGTTTCCAGGGAAAGGCAGATAGAGATCAACAAGAAAAGGGGCCAGAGCCCTCCCTACCGCAATACAAAGAAGCTTATAGCGCGGAAGACCAAGTCCCTGCTCCGGGATGTGGGGCAGGACACACGGGCCAGGCTGGCCCGGATGGGGCAACGTTCCCAGTTCTGCCAACGCGATGCCCGAAATACCGGCAACATCACAGCAAACAGCGTCAAGCTTACCGTAACCTCTCCCCCTTTTTTGGATGTGGTTCAGTACAGCAAAGACAACTGGTTAAGGTGCTGGTTCAACAACCTGGATGAGCAGGAGGTGGAAAAAAAAGTGACCACCTGCCAAAGCGTAAAGAAATGGTGCGAGGTGATGGGCGCGGTGTTCGAGGAGCTATTTCGGATAACACAAGCGAATGGCTGGGTGGCCTTCGAAGTGGGAGAGGTGAAGAAGGGAAGGCTCAATCTGGACGAATATGTGGCCCAATTAGGAATGGAGGCCGGATTTAGCTGTGCGGGGATCCTGGTGAACAAGCAGAGCTTTACTAAGACCTCCAATATTTGGGGGGTAAAGAACAACTCCCGCGGCACGAACACGAACAGGGTGGTGCTGTTCTGCAAGCAGGGGCCTGACAGCTGAAGAGCGGGAAATCAGTCGGTCGGGGAAGGGGGGTTCAGCGTGACCGGCTCCAGTAGGCAATAGTCTGTATTCGTGTGCGTGCGGCGCAGGACGGTGGGGAAACAGTCCAGATGCAGGCACAGATAAAAATCCGACTCCGGGGAGGCGGGATCGGCCGGGTCGAAAAAGCGCACAGCGGAAGGGGCGGTTTGTAGTTTGTCTGCGATACGGGAGTAGTCCGGCTCCCGTTCCAGCAGAAGATCGCGTATGTATTGGGCGCACAGCAGGTCCTCGGCTGCCTCCTTTTGTCCCTCGAAGCCGGAACAGACCAAGTAGACGGAAGCAGGAGAGAGGTTGCGGATATAACGGGCAATTGCAGCCGCGTTGACAAAGCTGCCGGTGATCGCCTCCTCGGCCTGGTTTGCCGCGAGTAGGGCTCTGGTGCCGGCATGGGTGGTGTGCACCAGGGTCGCACCGGATAGATCCGCCTCCGCCAGCTCCGAGGGTGAGTTTCCGAAGTCGAAATCAGACGGCTTTTGGGCGTGGCGCTCACCCATCAACAGGTAATGCGGGTTTTGTTTCTTGATCTGTCTGGCGATGTCCAGACTGTGGGTGGCGATTATCCGTCTCGCACCGCGGTGGAAGGCATAGCAGGCGGCGGAAAAGGCTCGGAACACGTCTATAACCACTGCGAGGCCGCGAGCTCGGGCGGCACCCTCGGCGTAGTGCACAATGTGGACCTGCATGTTTACACCCTCTTTATCCTACGGCAGATGCCTTTCTATTGTGGCTCATCAACTGATTGTGCCGGAACAACCATCACAGGTATCTTGGATTTTCGCAACACTCCCTTGACCGTGTTGCCCACAGAATTGCCGCCCAGAAATCCGGGACCGGAGCCCAGGATAATC